>DATHFL010000321.1:0-22544 GCA_035318125.1 Solirubrobacterales bacterium
CAAGATGGTCGAGGAGGATCGCTACTGCATCGATGTGGTGACCCAGATCAATGCGATCCAGGCGGCTCTCGACAAGATCTCCCTCGGGCTGCTCGACGGCCACGCCCGGGTCTGCATCGCCGAAGACCGGGCGAGGGGCGACCGGGACGAGAGCGTCGATGAGCTGATGGGCGCGGTCGGCCGCCTGCTCGGCCGCTAGGCGACATGGCTGAGGCCCTTGTCACCCTCGGCGGCATCGCCGCGGTCGCGGCGCTCGGCCGCTTCTTCTTCGGGCCGCGCACCGCCCTCGGCGCCGAGCTGCGTGACGGCCGTCAGGAGGTCGAGATCGTCGTCAAGGGCGGCTACTCGCCCAACCTGATCCGCGCCCGCGCCGGCGTGCCCCTGCGGCTCGTCTTCGACCGCCGGGAGGCCGGCGACTGCACCTCGCGCGTCGTCTTCCCCGACCTCGGCGTCAGCCGCTCGCTGGCCCCGTTCGCCCGCACCGCGGTCGAGTTCGTCCCCGAGGCCGAGGGCGAGTTCGGCTTCGCCTGCGGCATGAACATGGTCCACGGCACCTTGGTCGTCGAGTCGGGAGAGGCGCGGGACGGCGCGGCCGGCAACGGCGCTCGGGCGCTGGGGGACCTTCCCGGACAGCAGGTGGCCGAGGCGGTCGGCGTCGGGCCCAGCCGCGAGGTCGCCGAGCCCGCCGAGACGGTGCTGGCGCTGCGGCCCGGTGGGATCAGCTGTGCCTCCTGCGTCTCCGCGATCGAGACCGCCCTGCTCGGTCTCCCCGGCGTCGATCGCGCCGCGGTCAACATGGGCACCGAGCGGATCACGATCGACTACGACCCCGACCAGGTCGAGATCGCACGGCTGCGCCAGGCGGTCGCCGACGCCGGCTACGAGCTGCTCGACGGCCACGGCGAAGTACCCGAGGACGGCGGCGACAGCGAGGCCGCCGCGCGACGGGCTGAGATCGCCGACCTCAGCCGCCGCGTCGCCCTCGGCGTAGTGCTGACGGCTCCCGTCCTCGTCGCGGTGATGGCAGCGGAGGTCTTCGGGGCGAGCTGGGTGCCGGAGTTCCTGATGGACCGCTGGGTGCAGCTCGCGCTGATCGCCCCGGTGATGCTCTACACCGGCTGGCCGATCCACCGCACCGGCTGGCTCAGCCTCTCCCACCGCAGCGCCGACATGAACACGCTGATCGCGATCGGCACCGCCGCCGCCTTCGGCTACAGCCTCTTCGTCACGCTCTTCCCCGACCTTCTGCCGAGCGATCTGCGCGACGTGTACTACGAGGCAGTCGGCGTGATCCTCACCCTGATCCTGCTCGGGCGCCTGCTCGAGGTCCGCGCCAAGGCCGGGACCGGGGAGGCAATCCGCCGGCTGATCGGCCTGCAGGCGAAGACCGCGCACGTGGTCCGCGAAGGCGCCGAGGAGGAGATCCCGGTGGAGCAGGTGAGGCCGGGGGACGTGATCGCGGTCCGCCCCGGCGAGAAGATCCCGGTCGACGGCGAGCTGATCGAAGGACGCTCGGCCGTCGACGAGTCGATGGTGACGGGAGAGTCGCTTCCCGTCACCAAGGAGATCGGCGACACCGTGATCGGCGCCACCGTCAATCAGACCGGCGCCTTCCGCCTTCGCGCCACCGGGGTCGGCGCCGACACGATGCTGGCCCAGATCGTCCGCCTGGTCGAAGAGGCGCAGGGCTCGAAGGCGCCGATCCAGCGCCTGGCCGATCTCGTCGCCGGCTACTTCGTCCCGGTGGTGATCTTCATCGCGATCGCCGCCTTCGTCGTCTGGTTCGACTTCGGCCCCGCCCCGGCGCTCACCTTCGCCCTGGTCTCGGCGGTGTCGGTGCTGATCATCGCCTGCCCCTGCGCGCTCGGTCTGGCGACGCCGCTCTCGATCATGGTCGGCACCGGCAAGGGCGCCGAAAGCGGGGTGCTGATTCGCTCGGCCGAGGCGCTCGAGACCGCGCACAAGCTGGACGTGATCGTCCTCGACAAGACCGGCACCATCACCCGCGGGGAACCCGCGCTCACCGATGTCGTCCCGCTCGGCGGGCTGGACGACGGGGAGCTGCTGCGGCTGGCGGCGGCGGCCGAGCGCTCCTCCGAGCACCCGCTCGGCGCCGCGGTGCTCGCCGCTGCGCAGGAGCAGGGCCTCTCGCTGCCCGAGCCCGAGCGCTTCGACTCGGTCACCGGCCGCGGCCTGCGCGCCACCGTCGCCGGGCGCCGCCTGCTGATCGGCACCAGGCGCTTCCTCGGCGAGGAGGGGATCGACGCGGCCCCGCTCGAGAGGGCGGCGGAGCGCCTGGAGGGCGAGGGCAAGACGGCGATCCTCGTGGGTGTGGACGGCGAGCCGGCGGGCGTCCTCGCCGTCGCCGACACGGTGAAGCCCGACTCGGCCGCGGCGATCGGGGCGCTGCGCAAGCTCGGGCTGGAGGTGGCGATGATCAGCGGCGACAACGCCCGCACCGCGGAGGCGATCGCGCGCCAGGTCGGCATCGAGCGCGTCCTCGCCGAAGTGCTGCCCGAGGAAAAGGCCCTCGAAGTGCGCCACCTCCAGGACGAGGGCAAGCTCGTCGCGATGGTCGGCGACGGCATCAACGACGCCCCCGCGCTCGCCCAGGCGGACGTCGGCATCGCGATCGGCACCGGCACCGACGTGGCGATCGAGGCCGCCGACGTCACCCTCGTCTCCGGCGATCTGCGCGGGGTGCCGCTCGCGCTCTCGCTGAGCAAGGCGACGATGCGGAACATCCGCCAGAACCTCGGCTTCGCCTTCGGCTACAACACGGTCGGCATCCCGATCGCGGCGGGAGTGCTCTACCCCTTCCTCGGGCTGCAGCTCAGCCCGATGATCGCCGCCGCGGCGATGGCGGCCAGCTCACTCTCGGTCGTCGGCAACGCGAATCGCCTGCGGCGCTGGCGTCCAACCCCCCGAGTTTCGGCGCAGCGCCCCGTTTAACCGGGGCGCTGCTGCCGTGGATGGGAACGGCAAGGAGGACACATGGATCTCGTACAGGGGTGGCACCGTGCAGGGGTGACACGCTCTCAAAATGCACCGTGACACAGCCTCAACGCGCCGGTCAAGTTGGATCAGGATCCTGTAGTAACAACTATCGGAGTCGGCGCCGAGCGTCCTGCGCCTCATCTGTAGCTCAACCTAGGATGTCTTCCATGCCCCCCACCTTGAGATCATCACTCGCCATTGCCCTGGCCCTCTGCCTCGCGCTCCTCGCCGGTTGCGGTTCCGGCAGCGATTCGCAAACCTCGGCAGGCGGCTTGCCGGAGGAAATAGTGATCGGCGCCGCGATCGCCGAGAGCGGCTACCTCGTTCCCTACGACGCCAACATCGCCGCGATCGAACAGCTGGTCAAGGAAACCAACGCCCGCGGGGGCATCGACGGCTCCAAGATCCGCGTAATTACCGTCGACAACCGCTCCGACCTGCAGCAGCATCCGATCGCCGTCCAGGAGGTGATCGAAGAGGGCGCCGACGTCATTCTCTCCAGCTGCGAAGTGCCGATCTCCGCCGCCGGCGCCCCGATCGCCGAAGAACACAACAAGCTCTACTTCACCCTCTGCGGCAGCGAGCCCGGCTTCGGCCCGCCCTACACCGGGCGGCTCTCCTTCAGCGCCAACCGCAGCCTGATCAGCGAGGCCTCCGTCCGCGCCACCTTCCTCTGGCAGCGAGGCTTCCGCCGTCCCTTCGAGCTGCGCGACACCGCGATCCTGCTCGGCGAGATCGACCAGTTCGGCTTCCAGGAGACCTTCGAATACCTCGGCGGCAAGCTCGCCGGGCAGGCCGACTTCAAGAACGAAGACCTCTCGATCGCCTCCCAGATTGCCGAGATCAAGCGCTCCGGCGCCGACTCGATCAACGTCAGCTCCTACCCGCCGGGGGGAGCCTCGGCGATCAAGCAGATCCGCGCCGCCGGCATCGACCTGCCGATCGTCGCGACGAGTGCCTTCGACGGCACCTTCTGGCTGAAGGGCGTCCCCGACACGAAGAACGTGTACGTGACGCTGAACGGCTCCACCTATGACCCTGCCGATGCCCAGTCGGCCAAGCTCTTCGAGAGCCTGAAGCGCGCCGGGGTCAACACCGACGTTTCCAGCAACCTGCTCCCCTCCTACGCCGCCGGCCAGCTGATCCTCGACGCGATCCGCGAAACCGGCACGGTCGACGGTGCCGAGCTCGCCACCGCTCTCGAGGCCAAGCCACACCAGACGGTGATGGGCTCGCTTGGCTATACGAGCGACGATCACCTACCCTCGGGTCCGTGGTACATCTACGAATACCACGACCGCGAGCCGAAGCTCCTCGGGCGGGTCGAGCCCGCCTACGTACCCGAATACGAACAGTAAGGCGCTCGGTGAGTTGATTGGAGCCGGAGAAACCCGCCTCGGGCGGCCGCCGCAGGGCCTCGGGTCGCCGCAAACGGCCGTCCCTGATCGGCCTCGAGGGGCTCCGCCGCCCTGAGCGCGGCGGCCAGGTTCCCCTCTACTACCAGCTCGGCGAGATCCTCAAGCAGAGGCTGGAGGGAGGTGGCTGGGAGCCCGGCACCCTGTTCCCCTCGGAGCGAGAGCTCGAAGAGTATTTCGAGGTCTCGCGCGCGGTCGTTCGCCCGGCCCTCAGCCTGCTCGAACGCGACGGGGACATCTATCGCCGCCGCGGCTCGGGGACCTACGTCTCCGCGCCGAAGCGCCGCGTGCCGATCAGGGGCCTGATTCGCTCCCTGCGGGAAGACCACTACAGCGACTCGCAGATCGCCGTCCTGCGCATTCGCCAGCAGACGAACGACCAGGCGATTGCCGACTTCCTCGACGTCTCCCCTGGGGAGACCGTCGCTCAGGTCACCTCGGTCGTCCGCATCGACAAACCGATCTGCTGGCTCGACTGCTTTTTCCCGGTCGAGCGGGTGCCCTGGCTGCTGGGCGCCGCGCTCTCACTCAAAGGCGGCGAACAGCCCAACGTCGGCGAGCTGCCGAGGCTCACCCGGATCGACGTTTCGTTCGAGAACTCCTCCTGCGGGCCCTGGACCGCCAAGATGCTCGGCGTCCGCACCGGCGACCCGGCCTTGATCGGCCGGCTCGTCCAGTACGGCGTCCCCGCGGACCAGAGCCCCGAGTGCCCCGTCGAGCTGACCCGCATCGTCGCCCGCAGCGACATCTCCCAGTTTCACTATGAGGCCGCTGCCACGCTCGAGCGACGGCCCGGAGGGAGTGGCGCTTAGCCCGCCGCTGCGCCGGTTCGAGTCGGGCGCTCGGCGAGGGCTCGGCTCACGAATTCCGCAAACGCCTCTCGGTAGGCGAGCGTAAACCGATCGGCAAGGGTGTTGACCTCCGCGTTGGGGCCCAGCGGCAGTTCGGGCGTCTCGATTTTCGAGATCACCCCCACGTCCTCGGCGTAGATGCCGGCGTCGTAGGCGATCACCTTCTCGAGGCGCTCCCGGTCGAAGTTCTCGAGGCCCGCCTCGATCCAGTAGTGGGCCGACTCGGTGGCGCTGATGGCGCGGGCCGCGTGAAGCAGGCAGCGCTCGCCTTCGTCGGTGAACATCCTCGCCGAGGTGAAGTTGGGCGCGATCGTGTGGTAGCCCATTTCCTTCAACGGGCCCCACGCGGCGCTGGCGCCGTCTCCCCATTCCATGTTTCGGCGGAGCGTCACCTCGATCCCGTTCCGCTCCGGTCGGAGCGGCTCGACCTCCGCCGGCTGGAACCCGAGGGTCTTCTGGTGGACGAAGGCGAAATGGGAAACGTCGCGGAAGTTCTCGATCATCAACCCAAAGGCGACGGGCAGCTCGAAGGGGGTGCCATGACCCCACGTCCACTCGTCCGGGTCGAACCAGGGAACGTCGGGCACGTCGGTCAGCGGCTCCTCGAGCGTCGTCCAGACAAGCCCCCACTGCACGCGGACGCGATATGACGGAATCCGGGCGAGCGGTGGGATCTGACTTTGATCGGCAAGCGAGGGAATCCGGGTGCAGATCCCGTCGCCCGCCCACTCCCAGCCGTGGTAGGGGCACTGGATGCTCTCGCCGCAGACCTTGCCCATCGAGAGCAGGGCGCCGCGGTGGGCGCAGCGGTCGGCGACCACGGCCGCCTCGCCGCTCTCGGTGAGGAAGACCGCGAGGGGCTCCTCGAGCAGGACCGCCCGCTGCGGCCCGTCCTTCAGGTCCTCCACTCTCGCGACCGGCTGCCAGCAGTGGCGCAGCGCCAGCGTTACGTCCTCACTGCTCGGCGCCAAGGAGGGATGTTCGTCAGTCATCTCTTTCTCCGACACTTATAGCTGTCTCCCCATGTAAGCACGCAGGACCTCCGGGTTTCGCTGCAGCTCCTCGCGCCTGCCGCTGGCGCGGACCTTGCCGCCGGCGAGCACCAGGCTTCGCTGGCAGAAGTCGATCGTCCGCGCCGCGTTCTGCTCGACCAGGAGCATCGTCGCCCCCTCCGCGCGAAGTTCCTCCAGCAGCCCGTAGATGACGTCGATCATCTTCGGCGCGAGGCCGAGCGAGGGCTCGTCGAGGATCAACAGGCGCGGCTTGCGCAGCAGGGCGCGGGCCACCGCGAGCTGTTGCTGCTCACCGCCCGAGAGGCGGTCGGCGCGCTGTCCGGCTCGCGTCCGCAGGATCGGCAGCCGCTCCAGGACCTGCTCCATCGTTTCGCTCCCGTTGCCCGGTGCGGCCAGGCGCAGGTTCTCCGCCACGGTCAGGGTGCCGAAGATCTGGCGGCCCTCGGGCACCAGCGCGATTCCCAGCCTCGCGATCTCCTCTGGGGCGAGCCCGCGCAGGGACCTGCCATCGAAGCTGATCTCGCCGGCGTTCGAACCCGCGAGGCCGCAGATCGCCCGCAAGAGCGAGCTCTTGCCGGCGCCGTTGGGGCCGACCATGCCGACCACTTCCCCCTCGCCGAGGCTCAACTCGACGCCGTGGAGAACCTCGACTCCACCGTAGGCGACCTTCAGCCCGCGCAGCTCAAGCATGGGCGCCCTCCGCGTAGGACGTGCCGAGGTAAGCCTCGACCACGGCGGGATCGGCCTGGACTTCCTCAGGGCTCCCGACCGCGACCGTCGCGCCGTCGTCGAGCACCTGCACCTGCGAGCAGAGGTCCATCACCACGTTCATGTCGTGCTCGATCAACAGGATCGCGCAGCCGAAGTCCTCGATCACCTCGCGGAGAATCGCCACCAGTTCCCCGCGCTCCTCGTCGTTCAGCCCCGCCGCGGGCTCGTCGAGCAGCAGGTAGCGCGGCCCGGTGGCCAGGACGCGGGCAATGCCCAGCAGCCTCTGGTTCCCCGGCGGCTGCAGGCCGGCGGGACTTTGCGCCTGCTCGCTCAGACCGAGGCGCTCAAGCACGTCGGCGGCGACGTCCACGGCAGGGCGCCGGCCGACGCCGACGCCCATCGCACCCACGGCGACGCTCTCCTCCACGGTCAGCCCCGCGAAGGGGAGCGCTGCCTGGAAGGTGCGCCCGAGCCCTGCCCGCGCGAGCCGCGCCGGCGAGCATCTGGTCACGTCGACTCCATCGAGGAGGACGCGTCCGGAATCGGGGGCCTGGAAGCCGCTGAGGACGTTGACGAGCGTCGTCTTGCCCGCGCCGTTCGGGCCGATCAGCCCGAGCGCCTCGCCGGAAGGCAGCGCAAGCTCCACCCCTCTCAGCACGTGCAACCCGGAGAAGGCAAGCGAGACTCCCTCGGCGCGAAGGCTCCCAGCCGACCCTCGGGCGGAGCGTGGCCTTGCTCGCTCCGTCGTCGCCTCCGCGGGCGACCTCGATGGAATGCGAGAGCGCAGCCGGCGGCGGATCGGCTCGATCTCACCCGCCTCGCGGCCCCCGCTCAGTCCCGCCGGCAGCGCGACCATCGTCATCAGCAGGATCAGGCCGAGGCCGATGGCGGCCAGGCCCGGCGTGGCGCCGATCGAGACCAGCCCGAGCACGCTGGCACCGTCCTCGAAGTTGCGCAGCAGCTCGTTGACCGTCGCCACCGCGAGGGTGCCGACGACGGCCCCGAGGACGCTGCGGGCGCCGCCCACCACCAGCATGGTGATCGTCGTCACCGAGGCGGCGAAGTAGAAGGTGTTGGGGGACAGGGTGCCGGACTGGTGCACCGCCAAGGCGCCGCCGATCCCGCAGAGCATCCCGCTGATCGCGAACGCTATGAGCCGCTCCCGCATCAAGCCGATGCCGATCGAGCGCGCCGCCACCTCATCCTCGCGGGTGGCCTGCAGCCGGTAGCCGCTCGCCGACCACTTGAAGGCGAGCGCCACGATGACCGCGACGCCGGCCCAAAGCCCGGCCGAGGAGACGTCGGTGGTCCTCGGGATGCTCACCAGCCCGCTGCTTCCCCCGGTGACCTGGTCCCAGTTGGCGAGGACGTTGTAGGCGACGATCAGGAAGGCGAAGGTCGAGATCGGAATCGCCAGCGTCGAGGTCCTCATCAGCGGCCAGCCGACCAGCCCGGCCAGCACTCCGCAGGTCACCGCGGCGATCAGGGTGGAGAGCAGGGGGCTGAGCTGGGCATCGACGATCAGCTGCGGCAGCTCGGGCGTCTGCAGGGCGGTGAAGACCGGGGGGATCGTGAGCAGGGCCGCGACGTAGGCGCCGCTCGCCGCAAAGCCCAGCTGTCCGAACGAGTAGACGCCGCTGTTGCCGATGAAGACCTGCAGGCCGAGGACGATGATCAGGTTGCAGAGGATCAGGGTCACGGTCTCTTCGAAAGCGGTCGTGCCGCTCGCCCCGAGCGCAGCGGTCAGCGCCACCAGGACGAGGGGGACGGCCACGGAGGCAGCCGCGGAGGCGGGGGAGCGCAGTCCCCGGCCCGTCATATGCGCGCCTCCCCGGTCGCCGCGCCGAGCAGGCCCTGCGGCCTGACGATCAGGATCGCCACGGGGAGAGAGAAGACGATCGCGTCACGGAACGGGACCAGCCCGTCCGGCAGGTAGGTGCCGAGCAGCGACGAGAGGGCGCCGAGCACGAGCCCGCCGACCACGGCGCCGGAGATCCTTCCGAAGCCGCCGATCACCACGGCGATGAAGCCGACCAGCACCGGGGTCAGCCCCATCGTCGGAGTGACCTGGCCCGTCTGCATGACGATCAGCACTCCCACCATGGCCGCGAGGGCGCCGCTGATCGCGAAGGCGATCGCGATCACGCGGTTGGCACGGACGCCGAGCAGCCGAGCCATCTCGAAATTCTCCGCCGCCGCCCGCATCTCAAGGCCGGTGCGAGTCCGGTAGAGCAGCCATCCGAGGCCGCCGAGGACGATCGCGGTCAGCGCCAGGGTGACGATCTCGAGGTTCGGTATCGAGAGGGCGCCGAGGTGGCTCGATTCGCTCAGGAGCTGAGGCGCTGCCACCGATTGGGCGCGGGCGTCCACCGCCGCGCTGACGGTGTTCTGCAGGATGGTCGCCACGGCGAGCGAGGTGACGAGCTGAGCGGCCAGGTCGGCGTTCCGAACAGGGCGGAAGGCCACCCGCTCGGCCAGGACCGCGATCGCGATCCCCGTGGCGAGTGCGGCGATGACCGCAACGCCGAACGGCACCCCGGCCAGCACGTAGAGGACGTAGGCGGGCAGCATGATGAACTCGCCCTGAGCGAAGTTCATCATCCCCATCACGGTGTAGATCAAGGCGACGCCGACGGCAATCAGCGCATAGAGCCCGCCAAGGGCCAGCGCGTCGATCAGACTTTGAGCAAGATCGGTCATCGGATCGGGCACCGATCAGCGCCCTCTCACCCAAGACTGACAGAGGAGAACAAGGGCGGGGCGTCAGGTTTGACGAACCGGAATGTAGGCCTCCGCCGGCTTGGCTCCAGCGCCACGCCGGCGCGAGCCGGCCCGCTGACCTGGTGCAGCCGTGTACGCAATCAAGTACATTGACCTGATCTGATGGCAAAGACCGTTCCCGTCCGCGAGCTTCGCAGCAACCTCAGCAGCCTGCTCGACGACGTCAGCGATCGGCGCGACCATGTGCTGGTGACCCGCAATGGGACCCCGGCGGCCGTGCTGGTCCCGATCGACGAGTACGAGGCGCTGGAGGAGACCGCCGAGGTTCTCTCCGATCCGGATGCCCTCTCCGCGCTGGAGGAGGGACTGGCCGAGATCGAGCGCGGAGAGACGATTACCCTTGCCGAGCTTCGAACCGAGTTGGCCGATCGCCGTCCGAGCGCCAGCTGATCGTTGGCGCGACTTGTCCTCGCCAGGCGAGCCCGCCGGGACCTGCTCGAGCTGGGCTGGCCGTTGATCGACGCGATCGAGGATGCGCTGGGACTGCTCGAGCGCGATCCGTTCGCGGGTCATCCGCTCCGCGGGAAGCTCCGCGGACTGTACTCGCTGCGGGTCGGCGCCTACCGGATCCTCTACCAGCTGAGCGAGGGCGGAAAGACGGTTCGCGTCGCTGCCATCCGCCATCGCTCCACCGCTTACGCCGGCGACCCACGCTGATGAGCGGCAGCGAAGGGTCCGGGGCGGTCTCGCCGACCGCCCACTACACCGGCCAGACCTGGGTGCGGAACGGGCTCTCGCATCCCGAGCTGGCGACCTGGCAGGGACGGGTGCTGCACGGGGCGCTCGCCCTGCCGAACGCGGCCAGCAGGCGGTTCGGCGGGCCGACGCTCGAAGGGCTGCTGCTCGCCCGCCACCGGATCATCGACTCCCTGCTCGAGGATGCGATCGAGGGCGGTGTCGGCCAGGTGGTCGAGGTCGCCTGCGGGATGTCGCCGCGGGGCTGGCGCTTCAGCGAGCGCTACGGCGAGCGGCTCACTTACGTCGAGGCCGACCTGCCGGCGATGGCCGCGCGCAAGCGCGAGGCGCTGGCGCGGATGGGATCGCTGGGCGAGCGTCACCGCGTCGTCGACCTCGACGTCCTCCGGGACGGCGGCCCAGGCAGCCTCGAATCCCTGGTCGACGACCTGGACCCGGCGAAGGGCCTGGCGATCGTCAGCGAGGGACTGCTCACCTACTTCGACGACGCCACCGTGGAGGCGCTGTGGGCGCGGATCGCGAGGGCGCTCGGGCGATTCTCCAGGGGCGTCTACCTCGCCGACCTGCGCTTCGCCCGCCCCGGCCGCGGCCTCCCCGAGCGGGCCTTCGACGTGCTCCTCGGCGCCTTCGTCCGCGGCAGGGTCCACGCCTACCGCGGCGACGAGGCCAGCGCCGTCGCCGCCCTGCGCGCCGCCGGCTTCGGAGCGGCCCGCCTGCACCGGGGCGACGAGCACGCCGCGGCCGCCGGGGTCCGCGGCGATCCCGGCGCCGGCGTCCTCTGCATCGTCGACGCCGAGGCCTAGCGCGGATGGACAACCCCTTCCTCGTCTCGGTCCTGCTGCCCGCCGCGATCGCGGTGATCATGTGCAGCCTCGGGATGGCGCTGACCCGGGACGACTTCCGGCGCGTCCTGGTCGCCCCGCGCGGGGTCGCGATCGGGATGCTCAACCTGGCGTTGATCTCGCCGCTGCTGGCGCTGGCGATGGCGGAGCTGTTCGAGCTGCCGCCGGAGCTGGCGGTCGGCCTGGTCCTGCTCGGGGCCTCCCCCGGCGGGATGATGGCCAACATGCTGACGCACCTGGCGCGCGGCGACACGGCGCTCTCGGTGACGATGACGGCGATCAGCAGCGTCGGCGCGATGGTCACGGTGCCGCTCTTCCTCGGCCTCGCCGGCGACCACTTCGGGGCCACCGCGGTCGGCGACGTCGGCATGCTCGGGATCGTCCTGCGCGTGTTCGCGATCACGATCGTCCCGGTCACGCTCGGGATGGAGCTGCGCCGGCGCCATCCCGAGCGGGTCGAGGCCCTCTACCCGCGCTTTCGGCAGATCTCGCTCGGGCTCTTCGCGCTGGTCGTGCTCGGCGCGATCGCCAGCGAGCACGACACGGTGGTCGAAAACCTCGCCGAGGTCGCCGGTGCCGCCCTCGCCCTCAACCTGGCGGCGATGGCGCTCAGCTTCGCGATCTCGAAGCTGGCCCGGCTCGGCGACCGCCAGGCGACCGCGATCGCCCTTGAGCTCGGCATCCACAACTCGGCCCTGGCGATCGCCGTCGGCGCCTCGCTCGCCGACGACCTGGCGATCCCGGCCGCCGTCTACAGCTCCTTCATGCTCTTCACCGGCGGCCTCTTCGCCTGGGCGATGGCCCGGCGCAACGCGGCGCCAGCCCCTGAGCCGGGGCAGGCCCACGCCTGACCCGGCGCCGGCGAGCTCTGCATCGTCGAGGCCGAGACTCGGCGGACTCCGCGCTTCAGCCGTCAGACGCGAATGACGTCGACTTCCTCGAAGGCCGAGAAGTCCGCGTCCTGCGTCAGCACCGCGGCGCCGTGGCGCATCGCCGTCGCCGCGATCCAGGTGTCGTGGCGGCGGAGGCGGCGGCCGCGGGAGCGCTCCGCGGCCGCGATGCGGGCAAAGCAGCTCGCGATCTCCGGTTCGACCGGGAGCAGGGGATAGGTCGACTGCACGCGGGAGAGGGTGGAGAGCCGCAGGGCGCGCGCCCCGGGGTCGGCGGCCCGCAGTACTCCCAGCTCCAGCTCGGCCACGGTGATCACCGAGACGGCGATCTTCTCGGGAAGGTCGCCGAGCTCGCGGCCGGCCTCCTCGGCGATGAAGACGGAGGTGTCGGCGACCGCTTTGCTCACTCGTCGAGCTCGGCGCCGCGGACGTCGGCGAGGTCGTCGAGCAGGCCGGGGTCAGCGGGTGCCTCGCTGACGATGCGCCGGAGCTCTGACGAGGACACCCAGGGATCGCGCTCCGCGACGTGGGGAAGGATGTCGGCGACCGGGCGCCGGTTGACGGTGAGCGTCAGCCGCTCGCCCGCCTCCAGCTCCGAGATGACGCTCGCAGTGGAGTTGCGAAGTTCGCGAATCGAGACGTTCCGCGCCATGTGCACGACTGTAGCATCGCTTGCTACGAGCGTGGCGAGGAAACCACCTGGTCGAGGCCAGGGCAGAGATCGGCCGGGGTGACATCCGGAATTGCTCAAATAAAGTTGATAAACGCGCTCGTTCCTGGTACCAATGGTTCAGCCAGCCTGGCTGGTTAGGCAGGGCCGAACCAAAAGGGAGAGCGACATGAAGCACATGAAGGTTCTCGGTCTTTGCCTGCTGGCGGCGCTGGCGGCGATGGCGGTGATGGGAGTCGGGACGGCTTCGGCGACGAAGCTGTGCTCGGTCAACACTGCACCGTGTCCCGCCGAAAGCACCTACGGCAAAGGCACCTCGATCAAAGCGCAGCTGGTGGCGGGCACCAAATCGACGATGTCGTCGGGCTTCACCACCGTCACCTGCACGGAATCGACGATGAGCGGCAAAACCACCAGCGCGGGCGGCGGCGCGGGCGTTGCGGTCACCGGTGACATCAGCTCGGTCACCTGGAAAAACTGCACCTCGGGCCTCGGAGCCTGCACCGCCTCGGCGCTGAACACGCCGTGGCCGGCGGAAGTGACCGGCAGCGGCGGCAGCGGGACGATGAGCGTGACCAAAGCGGGTGGCAAATTCACCTGCGGCGGCGTCACCTGCGAATACGAAGCGAGCAAAGCCTCGGTGTCCGTGACGGGCGGCAACCCGGCGCGGATCAAAGCGAGCAGTGTCAGCTTCAGCAAGATCGGCGGCAGCATCTTCTGCTCCTCGACCGCATCTTGGACGTCCGAATACGAAGCGACCTCGCCGAAACCGCTGTTCATCGTCGGCAGCTGAGGCGGAGTCGGAGGCGGTCGCCCGCTGGGGGCCGCCTCCGATCGCTATAGCGTCTAAGCGTGGACGTCGTCTGGACTTTGCTCGGGATCGCCCTGATCGCGGTCGCGCTTCGCGACATCTTCGACGTCCTCTTCCACCCGCTCGGACGCGGGCTGATCGCCCGGCGCATCGTCCAGGGGGTCTCCGCTCTCGCCAACGCGCTGCCGGGGCGCACCCGGCTGCGGCTGCTGGCCGGCCCGCTCAGCTACATCGCCGTCGTCGCCATCTGGACCGCGTTGCTCGCCATCGGCTGGGCGCTGATCTTCCTCCCGCACCTGCCCGGGGGATTCAATTTCGACCCGGCCCTCGACCCCGCCGAGCACTCCGGCTTCCTCGACGCCCTCTACATCTCGCTCGTCAACCTCACCAGCCTCGGCTACGGCGACATCTCGCCGGCCACGCCGCTGCTGCGCCTGCTCGGTCCGCTCGAGACGGTGATGGGGCTCGGCCTGCTCACCGCCAGCATCTCCTGGCTGATCTCGATCTACAACGCGATCTCCCGCCGCGACTCGCTCGCCCACGAGGTCCACCTCGCCAAGCAGGCGGAGGAGCGGCTGGGGGAGAAGCTGGTCGACGCCGACCCGGCGCTGCTGGAGGCGCTGCTGGCCGGGTTCGCCGAGCAGCTGATCCGCACCCGCCGCGACCTGATCCACTTCCCGATCACCCACTACTTCCGCACCGAGGACGAGGAGCGGGCGCTGGCCGGGCTGCTGCCGTTCCTCCGCGACCTCGCGGAGGAGGCCGGCGGCGAGGACCGCCCGCACTCGCTGCGGGTGCGGGCGGCGGTCCTGCAGATGGCGATGGACGACTTCGCCGAGACCCTGCGCTCGCGCCTGCGGATGCCGGGCGATACGACCGACGACACCCTCCAGCACTACCAGTACGAGCACGGTCCGCTTAGGGTGTGAGCCATGGGGACGGGAACGAAGGGAGTACTGATGCGTTTGGCGGCCGCGCTGCTGATCTGCGCGGCGATCGCCGGCTGCGGCTCCAGCGGCGGCGGACGCGAGGGCGGAACGCTGACCGGTACCTATTCGAGCTTCCCCGAATACCTGGACCCCGCCCTCTCCTTCACGTTGGAAGGAGCGACGGCGCTGCAGAACGTCTACATCCCGCTGCTCACCTACGCCCACGCCGACGGCGCCGCCGGCACCCGGCTGGTCCCGGGACTGGCGCAGGACCTGCCGCGGATCGATCAGGGCGGCAAGCGCTACACGCTTCACCTGCGGCCGGGCCTCGAGTACTCCGACGGCACGCCGGTCCGCGCCTCTGACTTCCGCTTCGCGATCGAACGCCTCTACCGGACCAACTCGGTCGGCGGCACCTTCTACACCGACATCGCCGGCGCCGAGGCGTTCGCGAAGACCAAGCGGGGCGGCATCGGCGGGATCGAGACCGACGATAGGAGCGGCACGGTCGTCATCCGCCTGACCAAGCCGATCGGCTTCTTCGACTACCTGCTCGGCCTGCCCTACGCGGCGCTGCTGCCGCCGAGCACGCCCAACGAAGACCAGACCGCGAGCCCGCCGCCGGCGACCGGCCCCTACGTGATCACCGACGTCCGTCCCGGCCGCAGCTGGAGCTACGCGCGCAACCCGGTCTGGGAGGGCGGCAACGCCGAGGCGATGCCGCAGCTGCCGAGCGGCCACGTCGACGCGATCGAGTTCAAGGTGCAGACGAACCCCTCGGCGCAGGTGGACGAAGTCGAGCGCGGCCGGGTCGACTGGATGAAAAACCCACCGCCGCCGGACCGCTACGCCGACATCAAGCGCCGCTTCGAGGGGACGCAGTTCCGCGAGGTGCCGACGATCAGCGTCTACTACTTCTGGATGAACACCCAGCGGCCGCCGTTCGACGATCTGCGGGTGCGCCGCGCGGTCAACCACGCGATCGACCCGGCGGCGCTGGAACGGATCTATGCCGGCACCGTCAAGCCCACCCAGCAGGTGTTGCCGCCGCAGATGCCCGGCTACCGCAAGTTCGTCCTCTACCCGCACGACATCGGCAGGGCGAAGCGGCTGGTGGCGCAGGCCGACCCCGCCGATCGCAAGATCACCCTCTGGACCATCAACATCTCCTCCAACAGGGAAGCCGGCGAATACCTCGAGCAGGTGCTGGAGCAGATCGGCTTCGAGGTGAAGCTGAAAGCGATCAGCGGCGCGACCTACTTCACCCTGATCGGCAACTCCTCGACGCCCGAACTCGACCTCGGCCTCGCCAACTGGCTGCTCGACTACCCGCACCCGAACGACTACTTCCAGCCGCAGCTCTCGGGCGAAAGCCTGCTCGCGGTCGGCAACACCAACTGGGCCCACTTCGCCGATCCGCAGATCGACGCGAAGATCAGGGAACTCTCCCTGCGCCAGCTCGGCCCCGAGCAGGAACGCGAATACGCCGCGCTCGACCGCGAAGTGATGGAACTGGCGCCGTGGGCGCCCTTCGGCACCCTCACCCTCGGCACCTTCGTCTCCGAGGAAATCGAACTCGACGAGGTGATCGTCAGCCCGATCTTCGGTCAGGACCTGACCAGCTTCCAGTTCAAGTAGGGGTCGCGGCTGTGGTTAAGGGGTTGTGATCTTCGCGTAGATTGGGCCCGTGTCCACGGGTGAATCGGCTGCGGTCAGAGAGCGCTCGGAGAGCTTCCGCTTCTCCTCCTGGGCGGTTGCGCGGCCCTATGCGCTGGCGCTCTATGTCGTCGCGCTGGTCCTCTGGAGCGCGCGCTACGGGATCCCGGTCCAGCGCGAGCTGGTGATTCTCTGGACCTGCGGGGCGCTGGCCTGCGTCTCGATCGGGCGGCCGCCGCGGGAAATCGTCCAGCTCGTGATCGACTGGCTGCCGATCGTCGCCGTGCTCTGGGTCTATGACATGACCAGGGGGACGGCGGACTCGCTCGGGATCGGCGCCCACGTCCACCCGATGGCCGACTTCGACCGCTTCGTCTTCGGCGAGGTCCCGACCGTCTGGCTGCAGGAACGGCTGTACGAGCCGGGGGTGGTCAACTGGTGGGACGTCGCCTTCACCCTCGTCTACACCTCCTACTTCATCGTCCCCTTCGCCCTCGCCGGCTACCTCTGGGCGCGCGACCGGCTCGCCTTCCTGCGCTTCGCCAAGCGGCTGGTGACGCTGGCGCTCGCCGGCCTCGCCACCTACATCCTCTTCCCGGCGGCGCCGCCCTGGATGGCCGGCGAAATGGGGGTGATCGACGAAGTCCACCGCACCACCGCGCGCGGCTGGGAGGTGATCGGGGTCGGCACCGCCTCGCTCTTCTCCAAGGGCCAGGCGGCGAGCAACCTGGTCGCCGCCGTCCCCTCGCTGCACTGCGCCTTCGTCACCCTGGTGGCGATGTTCCTCTGGGGGCGGGTGCGGCGACCCTGGCGGCCGCTGCTGGCGCTCTATCCGCTGGCGATGGGGCTGACGCTGATGGCCACCGGCGAGCACTACTTCTTCGACGTCGTCCTCGGCTGGCTCTACGCCGGCGCGGTCATGGGAGCCTGGGCGCTCTGGGAACGGCGCGGATACGCTCGCGCACCGGCAGCCTTAGCTCGAGGTTGGAGACGGTGATCGGGCCCTGCAGGTTCGAGGGCCGGGCGTAGGGGGCGTCGGAGGGGAGCAGCTCCAGCTTCACCGTGTGGCCGTCGGCGAAGCGGTAGCCCTGCGGGTGGAGCTGGAAGACGACGCCGCTGCCGCCGTCGCCGGGCCGCAGGAGGCCGCGGGCGACCAGCCGCTCGCTGCCGCCGGGGAGGACGTCGAGGAGGCGGGCGGCGAGCTCGGAGTCGGCCGTCGTGGTCGCGAGGTCGGCGACGATCATCGCCGAGCCCAGCAGGGTGAAGCCGCCGCTGGGGACCGGCCGGCGGTAGGTCGCGACCCCGAGCTGGTCGGCGCCGGAGGCGGTGGCGCAGGCGCCGCCGCCCGCGATCGGGTCGAAGGCGGCGCCGATCGCCGGGTCGCCGGCCAGCGGCAGGACGGTCTGCGGCGCGGCGCCGGCGAGGCGGACCTCGCCCGCCGCCAGCCCGAGCCAGCTGCTCGCCCTGAAGGGGCCTTCGGAGGGGCCGCCGCAGGTGGTCGTCAGCGCTTCGGCGCTGGACTTCGGCTCGGGGCCGACGCCCTTCAGATAGTGGTCGAACCAGGCGTTCTCGCGGGCGAGGAAGAGCGCCTCGTCGGCGGGCTTGTTCTGGCTGCGGGCGTGGCCGTCGTCCATCAGGAAGAGGGAGATCGGGTCGCCGGGGTACTCGGCGCGGGTGCGGTTGTAGAAGCGCACCGCCTCGTCGACCGGGAAGAGGTCGTCGTTCCAGCCGCTCTGGATCAGCAGCGGCGCCGGCGGCCGCGAGTGGTCGAGGTAGTAGGAGGAGTGGTAGGTGGTGATCTGGTCGACGATCGGCGCCGCCAGCGGGTTCGAGTCATACGGCTCGCCGGCGTTGATCAGCGCGTACCAGGAGGTGAGGTCCGCTTCGGGGTCGGTGCCGGGGAGGGCGTAGTTGCTGAGCGCCTGGCCGAGGCCGTAGAGGCCGGCGACGTAGGAGGCCTTCTCGACCCCGATCGGAGCCTCGCCGTCCGGGCCGCGATAGGGATTGTCGGTGCGGTAGTCGAGGGTGCTGCCGTTCGGCATCAGCGAGTAGGCGAGGTCGCTCCACGGCCACTGCGGCACCGCCGCCGCCAGTTCCATCGCCTTGCCGCCGGGGCTCTGCCAGGCGACCAGCGAGCCGTCGGGCAGCATCGTGCGGTCGCGCAGCGCCGCCAGCGCCATCGACATCCCGCCGCCGTAGGAGACGCCGGTGGCGCCGATCCTCTTTGGCTGGGCGAGGCCTTCGTCGGCGAGCAGGGAGATCAGGTGCTGGGCGTCGCGGACTTCGTAGCGGGTGTCCATCAGGTGGTTGTGGCCCTCGGCGCAGGCGGCGGTGAGGCGGTCGGGGTCCTGGCCGCCGCAGGAGTTGCCCCAGCCGCGGTCGCTCATGCTGAAGACGGCGTAGCCGCGTTCGGCCCAGCGCTGCACCCGCGCGTCTTCGAGGCCGATCTTCCGCCCGCCCCAGCCGTGGAAGAGGCCGATCAGCGGATAGGGACCGTCGGCGCCGGCGGGCTCGGGCGGCAGGACGACGTTGACGTCGATCTTCGTCCCGTCCCAGGTCTGCGTCGGGCCGGCGCAGAGGCGGACGCCGCCGTTCGCCGCCTGCGGCGCGCAGCCGACGTCGCCGCCGTAGACGGCGGAGAAGCTCGCCCGCGCCGCCGGCACCAGCGTCAGCGCCGCCAGCATCACCGCCGCGGCCGCTCCCAGCACCCACCTAAGTCTCTCCGTCCTCAAGGCAAACATCCTCTACCCATAATTAGGTATCGCAGAAACCTGCGTCGCTTGCGAGGCGCTTTTGTCAATCAGGGGTTTGCAAAAGCGCCTCGCGTCCCTTAGGCCAATCGCCGCGAGAAGCTCTCCTCGAGCGCCTCTTTGCCGTCTTCGCCGGGGACGGTCTTGTCTAGCCGCAGCCAGGCGTCGCGGCCGTCGAGGTGGAGGGTCGCGACCTGGTTGTCGAAGCTGGGGCCCTCGAGGGTGCGCCAGCGGATGCCGGGGTCGAGCGCCTTCGACGCCCGCGCCAGCAGCCGGGCGAAGGCGATCGCCGGCTGACGGAAGGCGGCGCGGACCACCCGCCGCTCTTTCTCGTCGAGCGGGTTGCGGTAGGGCGAGCAGACCGCCTGGTAGACGGGGGCGCGGTCGGCCGAGCCGGGGTAGGCGACCTCGCAGAGGTAGGCGTGGTGGACGTCGCCGGAGAGGACCATCACCGAGGCTGGTGCCCCGCCGCGCTTGCCGCGCGCCACCTCGTGCAGGAGGTCGCGCAGTTTCGCGAACGACTCGCCGAAGGCGGCCCAGTGGTCGAAGTCGACTTCGCGCCGGATCTTCTCGGCCAGCCAGGCGCCCGGCTTCCCCCAGGCGCCGTCGCAGAGGCGCTCGTTCCAGGCCTCGAGCCGGTCGAAGGTGGGGGAGAGGAGCCACGGCACCGTGGTCGCGATCAACAGGTGGTCGAAATCGCCCTCGGCCTTCTCGACGATCCATTCCCACTCCTCGTCGTCGACGATCGCCCGCCGGCCCTTCTCCAGCACCCGCCCGGCGCGGGAGTCGATGAAGATCGCCCGGGTGCGGCCGAAGTCGCGGCAGAAGCTCCAGCGGGTGCCGGAGCCGGTCGACTGGATCCGGCGCGCCCACTCGAAGAGCTCGTCGCCGGCGGTCTGGCTGCCCCGCACCCGCTGGTAGAGATCGTTTTCGGCAAGCTCGCGCGGCGAGAGGTTGCCGAGGTGCTGGTAGATCCAGTAGCTGGCGATGCAGCCGATCGCCCGCCGGTGCCACCAGGACTTTTCCTGCATCTCCGCCAGCCAGCCGCGGGAGATGTTCCAGTCGTCGCTCATGTCGTGGTCGTCCCAGAGCATCGAGACCGAGACGGTGGAGAAGAGCCAGCGGATCAGCGGCTCCTCCCAGCTCTCGCAGTAGAGCCAGGTGTACTCCTCGAAGTCGGTCACCTCGTCGAAGGGCGGCGTCTGGGTGCCGCGGCGTTCCTTGATCTTCCTGCGCGTCTTCGGCGAGCCCTCGTCGACGTAGACCTGGTCGCCGAGGAGGAAGAGCTGCTCGGGCCACTCGTCGCGCTCGCCGTTCGCCATCTGCCCGGCCAGGACCCAGAGCGCGTCGACCTCGTGGCCGAGTTCGGTCTCGTCTTTCGGTTCGGTGAACGGGGCCTCGTGGGGGACGGCGACGCGGCAGGAGCCGAAGCAGACGTCGAGCTCCCTGCCGGCGTCGGTCGTGCGAATCGCGCTCGGCGGCAGCTCGGAGCCGGGCGCGGGCCAGCGCACCTCGTCGTCGAGCTTGACCTCGTACTCGTAGCGCGAGGCCGGCTCGAGCCCGTCGATGCAGACGAGCGCGTAGTGGTGCCCCTCAACCCGGAAGGTCGGCTCGCGGTGGCCGAGCACCTCGACCTCGCAGGGCTCGCTGGTCTCGACCCAGACCGTCGCCTCCGATTCGGAGACGTGGCGCAGCAGCGGACCGAGGACGAGATCGCTCATTGGCCCCTACCGCTACCCAGATGGATCGATTTCCCTAACGAAACGGGTAGGAAGAGTCGTCAACGGGTTTATAAAAAAGCGCTGACAGTTATCGGGACCATCCGTTTAGGAGGAGTCGGCACTTCCTCCCCTTGATCGGATGGCCCGTAATGGGAAAATCGTCAAATGAGCGAAGCAGTAGCAGCAGCGGGATTCAGCCGCCTGCTTTCAGACGAGCGTCTGACTCGCCGTGCGGTGGGGGGGGACGAGCGCGCCTTCGCGGCGATCTTCCGCCGCTACCACCAGAGCCTCTACCGCTTCTGCCTGGCGATCGTCGGCAATTCCGAGGACGCCCAGGACGCGCTGCAGAACACGATGATGAAGGTGCTGCGGGCGCTCCCCGGCGAGGAGCGGGAGATCGAGCTGAAGCCGTGGCTCTACCGGATCGCCCACAACGAGTCGATCGACCTGCTGCGGCGGCGGCGCGAAACGCGCGAGCTGGACGTCGAGCAGATCGCCCCGGGCTACGGCCTCGCCGAGGACGCGGAGACGCGGGAGCGGCTGCGGCGGCTGATCGCCGATCTGAAGGAGCTGCCCGAGCGCCAGCGCGAGGTGCTGGTGATGCGGGAGCTGGCCGGTCTCGACTTCGAGGAGATCGGCGGCGCCCTGGAGACCTCGGGCGCGGTCGCGCGGCAGACCCTCTACGAGGCGCGGCAAAGCCTGCGGCAGATGGAGGAGGGACGTGAGATGAGCTGCGAGGCCGTCAGCAGAGCGCTCTCCGACGGCGACGGCCGGGTGACCCGCCGCCGCGACGTCCGCGCCCACCTGCGCTCCTGCGCCAACTGCCGCGAGTTCGGCGACGAAATCAAGGGACGCCAGCGCGACCTGGCGGCGCTCTCGCCGCTGCCCGCGGTGGCGGCGGTCGGGATGCTCCACGGCCTGCTCGGCGGCTCCGGGGGCGCGGCGGCTGGCGGCGGCCTGGCGGCGACCCTCGGCGGCGGCGCGGCGAAGACGATCGGTGCCTCGGCGGCGGCGAAAGGGGTCGCGACCGCGGCGGTGGTGGCGGCGATCGGGGTGACCGCGGCCGACAGGACCGGCGTCATCCACCTCGGCCTGCCCGGCGACCGCACCACGCAGTCGAACGACTCGACCCCCGGGGGAGGCGGCCATTCCCACGGGGCCGGCGGCGGCCAGGGCGCGGCCGGCGGCGCAGGGCAATCTCACTCCGGGAGCAAGGGCGACGGTGCCGCTGGTGCCGGTGCCGCGCCCAAGGGCAAGGGGCATTCCCAGGGCAACCATTCCGATAAGCAGCACCCGGTCACCCAGCCGCAGGGGCAGATCGACCACCCCCGGGGTGCCGGGCACGAAAAGCAGCACCCCCCGGCCGCCTCGAAGGGCCAGGAGACCGCCGAGGCCCAGCAGCCGCCGCCGCGCGAATCGAGTGGCGGCAGTGGCGACGATCAGGCGGCCGCGAAGAAACCGTCGACCACCCCGGCTCCGTCTTCGACCCCCGCTCCGGTCCCGCCCACCGCTTCGCCTCCGAAAGAAGCGCCCGCAAACCCTCCTAAAGCGGCGACTGAGCCGCAGACCCAAACGCAGCCGGAGGCGAGCGATACGCCCCCTCCCAAAGCTCCCCCCGGCCCCGGTTCAGCACCGGGGAAAAACAGCCAACCGCCTGCCCCCTAGCGCTGTCCCGCCGCCTGTTGCGGCGGCGGGGCGCCACCTTGTTGGCGCAGGTACTGGCGGACGAGGGCTTCGGCGGGGGCGGCGGCGAGGACCATCGGCGCTCCGCAGCGCGGACAGGTGCGGCTGCTCCAGCCGCTGAGGCGCGG
>DATHFL010000322.1:0-2521 GCA_035318125.1 Solirubrobacterales bacterium
TCTTTACCGTTCTGAACTCAAGCCGACCGGTGCGCGCTACGCGCCGTTGGCACAAGTCGAGCTGCCCGGAGCAGGGCGGCAGTGAGGTGATCGAGATGGCGAAAGCGAACTTGAAGGATGCCTCCGCGAAGGAGGCGAAAGCGAAGGACGCGGCGCTCGAGGCCGCGGTGACGCAGATCGAGCGCGACTTCGGACAGGGGTCCCTGATGCGCTTGGGGGACAAAGGCACGGTCAAGGTGGACGCGATCCCGACCGGTGCGCTGGCGCTCGACTTGGCGCTCGGCATCGGCGGCGTCCCGCGCGGCCGGATCGTCGAGATCTTCGGCCCCGAGTCCTCGGGGAAGACGACCCTCGTCAACCACATCATCGCCGAGGCTCAGGCCCTGGGCGGCGTCTGCGCCTTCATCGACACCGAGCACGCGATCGACCCGGTCTATTCGCGGGCGATCGGCGTCGACACCGACGAGCTGCTCGTCTCCCAGCCCGACTACGGCGAGCAGGCACTGCAGATCGCCGACCGGCTGATCGCCTCCGCTGCGGTCGACGTGGTGGCGATCGACTCGGTCGCGGCGCTGACCCCGAAAGCCGAGCTCGACGGCCAGATCGGCGACACCACCGTCGGCCTGCAGGCGCGGCTGATGTCGCAGGCCATGCGCAAACTGGCTGGAAACCTGAACCGGACCAACACCGTCTGCCTCTTCACCAACCAGATCCGCGAAAAGGTCGGGGTCCAGTTCGGCTCGCCGGAGACCCAGCCCGGCGGTCGGGCCTTGAAGTTCTACGCCTCGCAGCGACTCGACATCCGCCGCATCGAGACCTTGAAGGAAGGGACTGAGGCCGTCGGCAACCGGGTCCGGGTCAAAGTCGTCAAGAACAAGGTCGCCTCCCCCTTTCGCCAGGCGGAATTCGACATCGAGTACGGCGTCGGCATCTCCCGCGAGGGCGGCCTGCTCGACTTCGGGATGGAGCAGGACCTGGTCCAGAAATCGGGCTCCTTCTTCTCCTACGGCGAGACCAGGCTCGGCCAGGGTCGCAACAACGCCAAACAGTTCCTGGTCGACAATCCGGAGCTGGCCCTGGAGATCGAAACCAAGGTCCGCGCCGCGCTCGGCATCGACGGCGAAGAGGTCGCTCAGCCCGAGCCAGCCGTTGCGGAGACGACGGAGGCACCGGAGGCCCAGGCCGCCTAGGGCGGCCGGCGGCCGGTCCTCTGTGCGTACTCGATAGGGTTCCGGCCGCCTGATGGACAACGAAACTCTCTTCTACATCTGCGGCGGCGTCCTCGCCGTCTCCGCGGTCATCGTCACCTTCCTCGGTCTGAGGCTGAAGGACTTCCCGGGTCGCCTGCTTCCCGTGATCGTCCTCTGGTTCGCGATCTTCGTCGGCGGCGCGGCGACCTTCGCCGTGCTCCTCGCCAAGGACGAGGAGCACGCCAAGGCGGCGGAGCTGCACGAGGCGGGCGAAGAGGTCGAAAAAGAGGAGACCTCCGAGCCCCTCGAAGAAGAGGAGAAAGAAGAAGAAGAAGCCGGTCCCAGCGAAGGCGAAGGAGCGGTCTCGACCGCCCTCAGCCTCGCGGCCGACCCGACGGCGCTTCTCTTCGACAAGAAAGAGCTGACCGCCAAAGCCGGCACCGTCACCATCAACTTCGACAACCCGTCGGCGATCCCG
This sequence comes from Solirubrobacterales bacterium, assembly GCA_035318125.1. GTDB lineage: Bacteria > Actinomycetota > Thermoleophilia > Solirubrobacterales > 70-9 > VAYN01. The sequence continues at coordinate 1,669 of DATHFL010000322.1, forward strand.
CACAACGTCGTGATCGAGAAAGACGGGAAAGAACTCGCCGGGTTCGCGCCGATCACCGAAGGCGAAAAATCGGTCTCCGCCGACCTCGAAGCAGGCACCTACACCTTCCTCTGCACCGTTCCCGGCCATGCCCAAGCGGGCATGGAAGGGACCTTGGTCGTCAAGTAGTCCGGGCGCCGCTACCCTGCGGTCTGATGGCTAAGCGGTTCCACGTCACCACCTTCGGGTGCCAGATGAACGTGCACGACTCCGAGCGGATGCGGGGCATGCTGGCCTCGCTCGGCTACGAGGAGGCGCCGGAGCGCGAGGAGGCGGACCTGATTCTCTTCAACACCTGCTCGATCCGTGAGTCGGCCGACAGCCGCTTCATCGCCCACCTCGGACAGGCGAAGAAGCTGAAGTCCGAAGACCCCGAGCGGGTGGTCGGCGTCGGCGGCTGCTGGGCGCAGTCGGTGAAGGAGGAGGTCTTCGAGCGCTTCCCGTTCGTCGATGTCGCCTTCGGTCCCGGTCAGATCCACAAGCTGGCCGAGTTCCTCAACAGCGATTCGCTGAGCGCCCAGGGCTACTTCGAGTTCGAGGACTTCTCCGGCCACCTGCCGGCCCGCCGCGAGCGCGAGTTCCAGGGCTGGCTGCAGATCTCGCAGGGCTGCAACTGCGCCTGCTCCTACTGCATCGTGCCCTCGACCCGCGGCCGCGAGGTCAGCCGCGACCCCGCCGAGCTGATCGCCGAGGCCGAGGCGCTGGCGGCCGACGGCGTCGTCGAGGTGACGCTGTTGGGCCAGAACGTCAACAGCTACGGCCGCGACCTGCCGCTGGAGGACCGGATCGGGTTCTCGGAGCTGCTGCGGCGGGT
>DATHFL010000323.1:0-9197 GCA_035318125.1 Solirubrobacterales bacterium
GAGCCCCTTGCCCTCCTCGCCGATCAGGTTCTCGTGCGGGACGCGGACGTCGGTGAAGGTCGGCGAGCCGGTCGGCGAGCCCTTGATCCCGAGCTTGTGCTCGAGCTTGCCGGGGTCGAAGCCGGGCGCGTCCTTCTCGACGACGAAGGCGCTGGTGCGGCGGTTCTCCCGGTCGGTGGTGGCGAAGACGACGTAGAAGTCGGCAACGCCCGAGTTGGTGATCCAGCTCTTCTGGCCGTTGATCACCCATTCGTCGCCGTCGCGGACGGCGCTGGTCCGCATCGCCGCCGGGTCCGAGCCCGCCTCGGGCTCCGACAGCGCGAAGGCCGGCGACCACTCGCCGCTGGCGCACTTCGGCAGCCACCGCTGCTTTTGCTCCTCGGAGCCGAAGAGCTGGATCGGCAGCGTCCCCAGCTCCTGCACCATCAGGATCAGCGCCGAGGAGGCGCAGGCCTTGGCGATCTCCTCGACCGCCATCTGCAGGACCAGGGTGCCGGTCCCGGTGCCGCCGTACTCGCTCGCGAAGGGGAGGCCGAGGACGTCGTGGGAGGCGAGCAGCTCGCGCACGTCCCAGGGGTATTCGCTCTTGCGGTCGATGTCACCCGCGCGCGGCGCGATCTTGTCCTGGGCGAGCTGGCGGACCATGTCGCGCAGGTCGAGCGCCTCCTGGGAGACCTCGTAGGCGGGGGTGACTGCTTCGACGCTCATTCGTTCCTTTCGTAACCGTCGTTTCCACGATTTTCCTCGCCAGAACGAGGAAAAGGATGGAAACGATGTCGGGATCTGGGGATCAGAAGACGGGGGACTCGGTGTAGGTTCCGAAGACCTCCTGCATCGCCGCGATCATCTCGCCCTCGGTGGCCTGCGCGCGGGCGGCTTCGATGATCGGCGGCATCAGGTTGCCCTCGCCGGCGGCGACCCGCTTCAGCTCGGCCAGCGCGGCCTCGACGGCGGCGCCGTCGCGGGCGGCCCGCGTCGCCGCCAGGCGCTCGACCTGCTTGCGTTCCAGCGCCGGGTCGATCTTCAGGATCGGCGTCTCCTCTTCGTCGTCCTGGGTGAAGTCGTTGACGCCGACGACGATCCGCCGCCGTTCGTTCAGCTCCTGCTGATAGCGGAAGGAGGACTCGGCGATCTCCCGCTGGGGGAAGTTGCGGCGGATCGCCTCCACCATCCCCCCCAGCTCGTCGATCCGGGCGAAGTACTCGTACGCCGCGCGCTCCATCTCGTCGGTCAGCTTCTCGACGAACCAGGAGCCGCCGAGCGGGTCGGCGGTGCTGGCGACGCCGGTCTCGGTGGCGATGATCTGCTGGGTGCGCAGGGCCACCCGCACCGCCTCCTCGGTCGGCAGCGCCAGCGCCTCGTCGAAGGAGTTGGTGTGCAGCGACTGGGTCCCGCCCATCACCGCCGCCAGCGCCTCCAGCGCCGTGCGGACGATGTTGTTGAGCGGCTGCTGCGCGGTCAGGCTGACGCCGGCGGTCTGCGTGTGGAAGCGCAGCCGCATCGACTCCTCCCGGGTCGCCCCGTAGGTCTCGCGCATCTCCCGCGCCCAGATCCGGCGCGCCGCCCGGTACTTGGCGATCTCCTCGAAGAAGTCGATGTGGGAGTTGAAGAAGAAGGAGAGGCGGGGCGCGAAGTCGTCGACGTCGAGCCCGCGCTCGATCGCCCGCTCGACGTAGGTGAAGCCGTCCTTGAGCGTGAAGGCGAGCTCCTGCTGGGCGGTCGACCCGGCCTCGCGGATGTGGTAGCCGGAGATCGAGACCGGGTGCCAGCGCGGCATGTTCTCGGTGCACCACTCGATCATGTCGGTGACCAGGCGCAGCGCCGGCTCGATCGGGAAGCACCACTCCTTCTGGGCGATGTACTCCTTGAGGATGTCGGTCTGGATCGTGCCGCCGAGCTTCTCGGCCGGCACCCCCTGCTTCTCCCCGACCAGCACGTAGAAGGCGAGCATGATCGCCGCCGGCGCGTTGATCGTCATCGAGGTGGTGACGCCACCGAGCGGGATGCCCTCGAAGAGGCGCTCCATGTCGGCGAGGGTGTCGACCGCGACCCCCTCGCGCCCGACCTCGCCGAGGCTGCGCGCGTGGTCGGAGTCGTAGCCCATCAGGGTCGGCATGTCGAAGGCGGTCGAGAGCCCGGTCTGGCCGTGGTCGAGCAGGTAGTGGAAGCGCTCGTTGGTCTCCTCGACGGTGCCGAAGCCGGCGAACTGGCGCATCGTCCAGAGCCGCCCCCGGTACATCGAGGGGTACGGGCCGCGGGTGAAGGGGTAGGAGCCGGGGAGGCCGATCTTCTCCTCGGCGTCGCCGTCGAGGTCGGCCTCGGTGTAGAGCGGCTTGATCTCGTGCCCGGAGATGGTCGAGAACTCGGCGTCGCGCTCGACGCGCTTGTCACCGGAGACTTGGCTCACGGGCCAGAGTCTGACAGCGGGGTCAGCTCGCCGCCACAGCGTGCAGCTTCGGCGCCCAGACTTCCTCCAGGAAGGCGGCGAGCTCGTCGGTGAGGCGGTCGGGGCTGAGGCGCCACTCGAGGATCGAGTTGGCTTCGACCAGGCGCGAGTTCTCCAGCTCTTCGAGCAGCATCCCGGAGTCGCTGAAGGGATGGAGCGGGTCGCGGGGGTGGCCGACGATCAGCGTCGGGTGGTCGATCTTCACCCGCTCCTCGCGGTGCGGGGCGGTCTCCCCCAGCAGCAGCCCCTCCAGCACCGCCTGCGAGGGGCCGGGACGCTGCCGCACCCAGTCGAGGCCGATGTCAACCAGGTAGTTGGTGCGGGGGATCGCCGAGGTGAGGATCGAGAGGCCCTCGAAGAGCGGGCGGCCGACTTTGAGGCCCAGCAGGAGCGGCGAGAAGAAGGCGGTGACGGCGGCGAGGGCGTTGTCGAGGACCGGCATCTCGATGAAGAGCGCGCGGGCGCGGTCGGGGTGGCGGGTCGCCAGCTCGAGCGCGATGTTGGCGCCGAGCGAGGTGCCGCCGACGACGGCCTTGTCCTCTTCGAGATGGTCGAGCAGGCCGACCAGCTGGCGGGCGAACAGGGGCATCGAGTAGAGGCGCAGGTCCTCGGGCCGGTCCGAGCGCCCGTGGCCGAGCATGTCGACGGTGACGACGCGGTTGCCGCGCTCGGCCAGCTCCGGCGCCAGGCGGTCGAACATGCGGCGGTTCATCAGCAGGCCGTGGACGAGGACCAGCAGCCGCTCGCCCTCGCCGTAGACGTCGTAGGAGATCCGGTGACCCTCGTAGCGGAACTCGCCCATGGCGCAGATCGTACGGGGTGACCGGGCTCAGTAGTCGACCGCGGTCCGCGGCAGGTCCCGCAGGCGCGGCATCGGCGAGGGCAGCAGCCAGAGGACCCCGGCGAGGGCGCCGATCGCGGCGATCCACATCGTCGGCTGCAGGCCGATCGCCGCCGCCAGGAGGCCGCCGGCGAGGGCGCCGATCGGGCGGACGCCGTAGTTGACGAGCAGGAAGGCGCCGGAGACGCGGGCGCGGAGCAGGTCGGGGACGAGGGCGGCGTAGAGGGCGCCGAGGCCGACGTCGAGGACCATCACCCCGAGCCCGTTGAAGAACTCGGCGAGGGCGAGCAGGGCGACCGAGAAGTGGGGCGCGCCCGCCGCCATCGGCACGATCAGGAGCGGCGCCGGGGTCAGCACGAAGGCGACGACCAGCGTCTTGCCGAGGCCGAAGCGGCTGCTGAGCCGGCGGGTCAGCATCGCCCCGATCAGGGAGCCGAAGCCGCCGACCGCCAGCGCCAGGCCGAGGGCGCCGGCCGAGATGCCGAGGTGCTGGGTCGCGTAGAGGACCAGCAGCGCGTAGAAGGCGGTGTTGAAGAGGTTGAGGGTGGCCGAGGCCAGGAGCGAGGCGCGGATCAGCGGCGTGCGGGCGATGAAGCGGCCGCCGGCGGCGAGGCCGCCTGGCTCGGGCGTCTGCTCGGTCGCCGGTTCGACCGCGTCGGCGCGGTTGACGAAGAAGGCCGAGGCGAGGTAGGAGAAGGCGTCGACCAGCAGCGCGAAGGGGGCGGTGAACAGCTGCACGAGCAACCCGGCGGTGCCGTCGCCAGCGACCGAGGAGACGGCGCGGCTGCCGTTCAGCAGCGAGCTCCCTTCGATGTACTCGTCGCGATCGAGCAGAGCGACGAAGACGACGTTGTAGGCGACCTGGAAGAGGACGCCTAGCGACCCGGCGGCGAAGGCGACGACGTAGAGCTGGGCCAGCGAGAGGGCGCCGAACAGCGCCGCGACCGGGATCGTCAGCAACAGCAGGGCGCGGCCGAGGTCGGTGGCGATCAGCAGCTGCTTGCGGTGCGAGCGGCGGTCGACCCAGGCCCCGAGGTGGATCGAGAAGAGCAGGTTGGGGACCAGCGCGGCGGCGGTCAGCATCCCCATCTGAGCGGGGCCGGCGTCGAGCTCGAGCGCCGCCAGCAGCGGGATCGCCAGCAGCGAGATCTGATCGCCGAAGAGCGAGATCGTCTGGCCGGTCCAGAAGTCCCGGAAGCCCCGGTTGGCGCGCAGCAGCGACGGGGTCGAGAGGCGCGGCATCAGTCCCCCGTTCGCTCCTCCGGCAGCGGGAAGGCGAGGGTGACAATGCTGACCGGCCGGGCTCCCTCGACCGAGGACACCGAGTCTTCGAAGCGCTCCAGGTAGGGCTCGAATAGGGCGCGGATGCCGTCGTCCACCTCGTGCAGCTCCTCCGGGGTCATGCAGACGATCGCGTCGCCGTAGGTGGCGGCCTCGACCCACTCGGGCGGTTCGCTCTGCCGGCGCTCCAGCCATTCGATCGCGCTCTGGAAGTAGCGCTCGATGACCACGCGGGAGAGCAGCGCCTCGGCGGCCTCCGCCTCCTCGTCGCCTCCCCGCGCCGCCCACTCGGTGGCGATCGCGGTCGCCCGCCAGGGCCGCTCGCGACCGTGGCCGCCGCCCGCTTCCTCGACCAACCCGTATTTGGCCAGCTGGCGCAGGTGGAAGGAGCAACTGGCGGGGCTCTCGCCGGTCTTTTCCGCTGCCTGGGTGGCGGTAAGCGGTCCGCCACGGCGCAGCAGGCCCATCAGCTCGAGCCGGGTCGGGTGGGCGAGCGCCCGTAGGGCGCGCGGATCGGTGAGCTCGATCGCCCGTCGCTTCTGCCTGATCGTCGGCATCTGTCGCAACATATCTTTCGAAAGCCTTCTTTTCAAGTAGGCTGAGCCGCTCCGTGGACTCGCACGACCTAGAGCGGTTCGTCGCCACACAGGACGAGGACGGCACCTACGGCCGTGCCCTGGCGGAGCTGCGGGCGGGGCGCAAGACCAGCCACTGGATGTGGTTCGTCTTCCCACAGATCGCCGGCCTCGGCCAGAGCGAGATGTCGCGGCGCTATGCGATCTCCTCGCTGGAGGAAGCGCGCGCCTACCTCGCCCATCCCGTCCTCGGGCCGCGGCTGGTCGAGTGCGCGCACGCCCTGCTCGGCCACGACGACCGCTCGGCACAAGAGATCCTCGGCGCGATCGACGCGATCAAGCTGCGCTCCTCGATGACCCTGTTCGCCCGCGCCGACCCCGGAGAGCCGGTCTTCGCCCAGGTGCTGGAGCGCTATTTCGACGGCGAAGCAGACGAGGCGACGCTGCAATACCTCTGAGCGCCCCCATGCCTGCCGAGTTCGCGAAAACCCCCCTTCAAGGATGGTTTTTGCGAACTCGCGAGGCAGTTCGGTTCCTCAAGCCTGGACCTGCGCCTCGGCGCCGGGGGCATCGTCGAGCGCTGGCACTACTTGCTCGATGAAAGTGCGCACTAGGTCGGGGTCGAACTGGGTGCCGGCGCTGCGGCTGAGCTCCTCCAGGGCTTGCTCTTGGCTCACCGGGGAGCGGAAGGGGCGGCCTTCGGTCATCGCGTTGTAGGCGTCGCAGATGTGGATGACGCGGGAGCCGAGGGGGATCTCGGCGGCGGCGAGGCGGTCGGGATAGCCCTCGCCGTCCCAGCGCTCGTGGGTTGAGCGGACCAGGCTCGCCACGTGGCCCAGAGCCGGCGCGGCATCGAGGACCCGCTGGCCGATCAGCGTGTGCTTGCGCATCAGCGCCCACTCCTCCTCGGTCAGGTCCTGGCCCTTGTGGAGGATCTCGTCGGGGATCGCGATCTTGCCGATGTCGTGCAGCTCGGCGGCGCGGACGAGGACGTCGAGCTCCTCGGCGTCGAGCGAGAGCGCCCTGCCGAAGGCGGCGACGAGGCGGGCGACGCCGTCGAGGTGGCGCTCAAGGTCCGGCTCGCGCTCGTGCAGCACCCGCAGCAGGACGCCGCGGGTCTGGCTGCGGGCGGAGTCGGCGCGGCGGCCCTTTTTCGCGTACATCCGCCGGTCGGCGATCCGCAGCGCGTCGGTCGCGGTCACCACCTCGACCGGGATCAGCACCCGGCCCCAGGAGGCGCCGATCGCGAAGCCCCTGCCGCGGTCCGTGAGCGTCTCCTCGGCCAGTTCGCAGATCGCCTGCGCGGTCATGGACTTGGTCGAGGCGAGGACGCAGAACTCGTCGCCGCCGAGCCGGTAGGCGCAGCCGTACGGCTCGATCGCCGCCGCCAGCTGCCCGCCCAGCCGCCGCAGCAGATCGTCGCCGGCCGGGTGGCCGAAGCTGTCGTTGTAGGCCTTGAAGCCGTCGAGGTCGAAGAGCGCCAGCACCATCGCTTCCGGCGGGGTCGCCGAGACCGCCCGTTCCAGGTCGCCCATCAGCCGGCGCCGGTTGGCGAGGCCGGTGAGCGCGTCGCTGACCGCCTCCTCCCGGGTCGCCGCCAGGATCGCCGTGTTCTGGTTGAAGGTGATCGCCAGCCGCACCAGCACCGCGACCAGGCAGGCGACGCCGAGGGCGACCGCGGCGACGCCGATCGAGACGAAGCTGCCGGCGGCGAGCAGGGCGACCCCGGTCAGCGCCATCGCGATCGGCACCGCGATCCGCCGCCGGTCGGCGCCAACGCCCACGTCCGCGCGGGCGACGGCCCCGGGCAGCCACGACGCCGCCGCCAGCAGCAGGAAGGCGAGCGGCCAGCCGACGCTGGCGAGGTTGAGCGCCTGCGTCGACTGCCCCAGCACCGAGAGGTAGACGACGTCGGAGGCGGCGAAGAGCAGCAGGGCGGCGGCGATCAGCAGCCAGGTCCCTTCGGTCCGCCACTTCGAGGCTGCGAAGGCGCCGCCGAGGAGGCCGAGCAGGACGAGGTCGGCGCAGGGGTAGGCGAGGCTGACGGCGACCCCGAGCGGGCTGCCTTCGAGCGCTTCCAGGACCGGCGGGAAGATCAGCGCCGCCGCGACCCCGGCCACCGCCAGCGAGCCGATCAGGCCGTCGACCCAGGCCAGCGGCTCGAGGCGGGCGACCCGCGCCCGCAGCAGCAGGACCAGGGCCAGGTAGCTGGCGGGGTAGAAGGCGAGGAAGAGGGCGTCGGCGGGCGAGGGGAACGGCGCCGGGCTCGCGTAGTAGAGGACGGCCGAGTAGTAGGTCTGCCCCAGGGCCCAGAGCAGCAGGCCGACTCCGAGCGCCAGCCACGCCCCGCGCTCCGCCTCGATCAGGGCCGCGCGGGCGAGGACGACCGCCGCGGCGCCGAGCACGACCGCGTCGTAGACCCAGCGCCCGACCGCGTCCTGGAGCGAGGCGTCGCCGAGCGCCCAGAGCGTCACGACGGCGTAGAGGACCAAGAGCCCCGCGAGGAGCCCTATCGAGATGAAGGCAAGTTGTCGCGACCGAACCGGTCGCCTGGACGGCGTGTCCACAAAGGGATCATCGACCGGTCATGAAGACTTCTTGAGTTTCTAGTCAAGTCGGGCGAACTCGTCCCGGCGCTTGATCAGCAGCCACTGCGGCTTCTCGCCGTCCCGCGTCCGCTGCAGCGCGAAGCCGCCCCGGAGCTTCTTGCCGTGGAGGACGAAGACCGCGTGCCCACGCTCCAGCGCCTCCGGCCACGGCACCCGTCCCCCCTGCTCGTAGCTGCCGCGGTCCCAGGTCTTCACCCAGCCACCGTCGATTTCGCCCTCGAAGTCGTTGTGGGCGAGCGAGTGGTCCTCGACCTCTATCGCCAGCCGCTTCGCCGCCGGGTCCATCGACGGACCCTTCGGCACCGCCCAGGAGCGCATCGTCCCGCCGACCTCCAGCCGCAGGTCGAAGTGGTGCGCGGTCGCCTGGTGCTCCTGGACGACGAAGACGCCGGCGCTGACCCCACGCAGCGCGAACTGCTCGTGCCCCTCGACCTTCACGTCTTCGACCGCGACATCGTCGACCTGGGCCGGGGGCGGCCCCGCTTCCAGGAACTCGACCAGCTGCGCGACCGCCGGCTCCGGTCCCTCGGCGTGGACGAGGACGCTGCCGTCGTCGGCATTGCGGACCCAGCCGAGCACGCCGAGCTCATGCGCGCGCCGCACGGTCGCGTCGCGGAAACCGACGGCCTGAACCCTGCCGCTCACGGTCGCGCGGATCGCCGCCATCCGGCCCCAGCGTAGAGCCCCGCGGGTGTCTAATGATAAAAGTTTATTGAGTATTGAGAGACAACCCGGTACAAGTAGCTGGAATCGCCGGCGGGCGGCAAGGGAGGAGCGAGAGCGGCAGGGCTTGCGGCTCGTGCGGCCCAACCGGAAGGAATACCCATGACTCGCAATGCCAAGGCTCTCGGTCTGGCGATCATCGCTGCGCTTGCACTCAGTGCGATGGTCGCCTCGGCCGCACAAGCCGCAAAATACACAGCGACCCAATACCCGGCCTCGCTCACTGGCAATCAGAGCTCGACGCTCGTGCTCACCTTCAACGGGGCACGAAAATTCCAGTGCTCGGGGGTTACCACCAGCGGCACCCTGAAAGAAGCCTCGGAAGAATTCACGACCACTTCCGAAAAGACGGGGTGCACGACCGAAATCGCCGGCATCAAATACCCGTCGGGCACAACGGCGACGTGCAGCATCGCCTGCGAACACATCAGCGCCCTGACGGTCACAAGGTTCGTCTGCGTCGGCAAATGCACACACGACGTCACCGTGTACAAAGACGCCGCGATGACGGAACCGCTGTGCGTGTACGGCCTCGAAGACTTCGCCGAATTCAAAGGCGTCAGCACCGAAAACCTCGGTGGGACCAACGGGGTCAAACTCTCCTTCAACCTGAGCGGCATCCCCTACAAACTGCTCTCCGGGACGGCTCTCCTCTGCGGCGCCGAAAGCTCCACCGCGACCTACACCGGGGCGCTCACCTACACCGCCAAAAACGAAAAAGG
>DATHFL010000324.1:0-4541 GCA_035318125.1 Solirubrobacterales bacterium
TCCCGCCAGATCGCGATCGCCAGCAGTCCCGCCAGCCAGAGGCCGACGAAGGCGAGTGGCCAGGGCAGGCCGGTGAGCGAGTAGACCGAGACGATGCCGCCGAGCAGCAGCGCCACCGGAACCCAGCGGTAGCGGGCGAGCTGCGGGCCGCAGCCGCTCAGCGCCAGCACCACCGCCAGCACCAGGCCCGCCTGCAGCACCTCCTTGAAGGCGCCCTCGCCGTAGTAGGCGGCGACGAGGAAGGGTAGGCCGACGACGGTCGCCGCGACCGCCTTCCCGAACCAGGAAGCGCGGCGGGCGATCGCCAGCACCGTCCAGGCGTTGATCAGCGCCGCCGCCATCGTCCAGCCGGAGAAGGCGAGCTGGGGCCGGATCCCGAAACCGTCGGTGAGGAACGCCGCCATCGCGTGCGGGCCGAGCGGGTAGTCCTTCGGCAGCGGCGTCACCGCCTCGACCGCGGCGGAGACGTAGCCTTCGACGAAGACCAGGTGGGCGGCCATGTCGTTGTTGACCGAGACGCCGAGGACGCCGCCGCGCCCGCTGGCCAGGAACGGCAGCAGGATGAGGAAGCCGACGGGGGCGGCGGCGAGCAGATCGCGCAGCGGCGGGCGGTGCGCGGGCGAGCGCAGGCACCAGATCGCGGCGGCGATCGCGAGCGCCGCGACGAGGACGAACATCGTCATCGCCCGGCCGGGCAGGTGGTTGGCCGGGGTCGCGACCATCATCGCGACCGAGATCCCGACCGCCGGCGCCAGCCAGTTCCACTCCCGCGCTCCGGCCAGGCGCAGCGCCGCCTGCCCCAGGAAGAGGGAGGCAAAGCAGGTGGCGGCCGCGCTGATGACGATGGCGAGCAAAGCTGCGGCGCAGGCTATTGCTCAGGGGCGCTGTCAAGCGATCTCGCTAACTTGAGAGAGGTGATCCGCTGGGTAGGGACCCTCGCCACCGTCCTCTTCCTGCTGGGCGCCGCGAGCGCCCAGGCGCTGACGCCGCAGCTCGTCGGCAATTTCGCCGAGCCGATCTTCGTCACCTCGGCCCCCGCCAACCCCGACCGCCTCTTCGTGGTCGAGCGCCAGGGGCGGATCGTCACCGCGCAGAACGGGACGCTCTCGGTCTTCGCCGACATCCGCTCGGTGGTCGGCTGCGAAGGCGACTGCGACGGCGAGCGGGGGCTGCTCTCGATCGCCCTCGCGCCGGACTTCGAAACCACCGGCCGGCTCTTCGCCTTCTACGCGGTCGACGAAGCCGGCGGCGCCATCCACGTCGCCGAAATGACGGCGACCGGGGGCTTCGCCCCGGCGAGCAGCCTGCGCGACGTCCTCGTGATCGGCCACCCGACCGACCCCAACCACTACGGCGGCCAGCTCCAGTTCGGGCCGGAAGGGAACCTCTTCGTCTCGACCGGCGACGGGGGCGGCAGCGACGACGTCCACGAAACCGCCCAGGACCTGACCAGCCCGCTGGGGAAGCTGCTGCGGATCGACCCCGACCCGAGCGGCCTGCTCCCCTACACCGTGCCCGCCGGCAACCCCTTCGCCGCCAGCCCGCCCGCCGATCCGACGGTCTGGAGCTACGGGCTGCGCAACCCCTTCCGCTTCTCCTTCGACCGCGCCAGCGGCGATCTCTGGATCGGCGACGTCGGCCAGGACCTGCGGGAGGAGGTCGACTTCGCCGCCGCCCCCGGCCTCGGCGCCGGCGCCAACTACGGCTGGAACTGCCGCGAGGGGAGGCTGGTCGAAACCGTGACGCCGGAGGCGGGCTGCGCGGCCGCAACGAGCTTCGTCGACCCGGTCTTCGACTACCCCCACGCCGACCCCGGCGGCGGCGGCGCCTTCGGCTGCGCGATCGTCGGCGGCTACGTCGCCCGCGGGCCCGGCCTCGGCGACCTCGCCGGGCGCTACCTCTACGGCGACAACTGCACCGGCGACCTCCGCTCCTTCTCGCCGGCGGCGCCGGACGCAACCGACCGCGCCGAGGGCGTCCACGTCGGCGGCCTCTACTCGCTCGGCGAGGACTCCTGCGGCCGCCTCTACGCGGTCTCCGGCAGCGGCCCCGTCTACCGGCTGGTCGGTCCCGAAGCCGGCACCTGCCCGAATACCTCGCCGCTGTCCCCGGCCCTCACCCCCTCCTTCGTCGGGATCCGCGCCTTCAACCGCAACAAGGTGCTGCGCAACCGCCGCGCCCTGATCACCGCCTGGGTGGCCCCCTGCAAAGGGCGGCGCGGCGACCCGGTCACCCTCTGGCGCGGCCGCAGGAAGCTCGGCACCCGCCGTCTCGACCGCGTCTGCTCGGTCCGCTTCCGGCCGCGGATCAACCGCCGCTCGCGCTTCCGCGCGGTGGTCGCCGCCAGCGACACCTACGCGAGCGCGACCTCGCGCAAGCTGACGATCAAGCCGCGGCGCCACCGTCGCTGAGGGCGGCGGCTTCTTGATCGAGCTTGGGGACGAGGTCCACGTCTGGCAGGCGGAGCTCTCGGGCCGCGAAGCGGCGCATGGGGCGCTGCGGGAGATCCTGGGGCGCTACCTCGACCGGCCGGCAGCGGAGATCGAGCTGGAGACGGGAGGGCGCGGCAAGCCGAGGCTGCCCGGCGAGGAGAGGCTGCGCTTCAACCTCAGCCACTCGGGTGAGATCGTCGCGGTGGCGGTGACGCTCGACCGCGAGGTCGGGATCGACGTCGAGCGGATCGACCCGGGCCGGGACGTGCTCAAGCTGGCACCGCGGGCGCTGCCGCCCGAGGACGCCGACGCGGTCGCCGCGTCGCCGCCGGAGGAAAGAGTGGCCCTCTTCCACCGGGCCTGGGCGCGGCGCGAGGCGGCCGCCAAGTGCCTCGGCGTCGGCCTCGCCGGCCACGCGGCCGAGCTTTCAGCGCGGGACGGAAAGCTGAGCGTCGCACCGCTCGACTTCGGGCCGGGGTACGCGGCAGCCCTGGCGGTCGCCGGCGAGATGCCGCCGCTGCGCCGCTTCGACTTCGAGCCTCAGTAGGTGCCGCCGAGCTTGCGGTGGTCCCAGGTCGCCGTCCGCAGCGCCGGGAAGCTGATCGCCACCCGTTTCGGCGCCTGCGCTTCCAGTGCCGCTTTCGCGTCGCCCTCGACCGACGAGATCCCCTCCGCGTAGCGGACCGTCAGCTCTTCGGCGAAGCCGAGGACGGTCTCGAAGTCGCGGTGGACCACCGCCTCCGATTCGATCATCGCCCCCCGCAGCTCGTCATAGGAATGGCCGGCCTCGACCAGCACCGTCGCCCGCGGGTCGCGTTCCAGGTTCCGCACCTTCTGCGACTTCGCATACGTCCAGATCCAGATCGTCCCCTCCCGCGGCACGAACCAGAGCGGCATCGAGTGCGGCCAGCCGCGCGGACCGAGGCTGGAGACGACGGCGATCCGCTCCTCCGCCAGCAGCTCCCCCAGCTCCCCCTCGCTGAGCTTGATCTGGTCGCGCCGGCTCACACGGCGGACTCTATGCGTGCGACCATCTGCCCGTGAAGACTTCGATCCTGATCTTCGACGGGCTGACCGCGCTCGACGCGGTCGGCCCCTACGAGGTGCTGCGCTCGGTGCCCGGCTGGGAGGTCGAGTTCGTCGGCAAGCGGCGCGGCGAGATCCGGACCGACAGCGGCTCCCTCGGCCTCAGCGCCGACCGCAGCCTCGACGAGGTCGACGGCCCCGACGTCGTCCTCGTCCCCGGCGGCGAAGGGAACCGCCCGCTGATGGAGGACGAGGAGGTGCTCTCCTGGCTGCGGGCGGTCGACGAGCGCACGACCTGGACGACCTCCGTCTGCACCGGTTCGCTCGTCCTCGGCGCCGCCGGCCTGCTGCAGGGCAAACGAGCGACCGGCCACTGGCTCTTCCTCGAGGAGCTGCGCGAGTTCGGCGCCGAGCCGGTGCGCGGGCGCTACGTCGAGGACGGCAAGACGATCACCGCCGCCGGCGTCTCGGCCGGGATCGACATGGCGCTCCACCTGGTCGGGCGGGCGGTCGCCCCGGAGGTGGCTCAGGCGATCCAGCTCGGGATCGAGTACGACCCGCAGCCGCCCTACGACGCCGGCTCCCCGGACAAGGCGCCGGCGCCGATCGTCGAGCTCGTCAGCGCCTCGATGCGAAGCTGACGAAGGCGTGCCAGGCCGGCTTCGGCCGGAACACGGCGCCGCGGCGGAAGAGGCCGGAGGAGTCGCAGAAGCTGCAGGCGCCGGGCAGGTCCTTCCAGGTGAACCAGTCGACCTGGCGCAGGTTGAGCCGGCCGCGACGGGAAAGCAGGTAGCGGTAGGCGCCGCGCAGTTCCCGCGCCTGCTCCCGCAGGCCGACCTCGAAGGAGACCGGCGAGCGGGCCTGCGAGCCCCAGCCGACCTCGGTCAGGTAGAGGCCGGCGCGGGCGTCGCCGTGGCGGGCGCTGACCCGGCGGATCGCCTCGACATGGGCGCGGAGGACGCCGACGTCGGCGGCGTAAGGGTGCAGCGCGACGGCGTCGAAGTCGGCCTTGACCCCGCGCACCTCGTAGAGGCGGTCGAGAAAGTCGACCGCGTCCATCGCCTTCGGCGGGCGCCCCTTGGG
>DATHFL010000325.1:0-2734 GCA_035318125.1 Solirubrobacterales bacterium
ACGAGGTCGCCCGCCTCTCCGACACCGGCTTCGAGGAGCTGCAGACGACGCGGCTGGAGAACCTGGCGCGCGCCCGCCACAGCGCCCATCCGGCCTACCCGCTGGAAGGCCACATGTTCACGGTCGGCGAGGAGATCGACCGTGCTCAGCTGGAGGCGGCGGTGCCGCGGGCGATCGAGCGGTCGGCGAGCGAGATGCTGGAGCCGCCCTTCGGCCCCTTCGCCGGCGTGCCGGCGCTGGAACGGCTGGCCGCGGAGGCCGGCGCCTGGCCCGAGGCGGTCGAGGACTGGCAGTGGTGCGCGCGCTTTGCCTACCAGGTGATCGAGCGCCGCGGCACCGGCGGCGGCTGCTTCCGGCTCATGTACTCGCGGTTCCTGGAGGAAGCCGGCCGCGACGAGGCCCCGCTGGCGGCGGAGGCGGCGGCGCGCTGGACCGAGCTGGCGGAGGCCTTCAAAGCGGCGAGCGAAAATGACGAGCCGCAGCCGCAGCCCTGGCGAGCGGTCGGCGAGGGCGCCGAGCGCGTGCTGGAGGCCGAGCGCCGCCTCTGGACGTCTCTCTGAGATCGCGCCCAATCGCGATTGCACTGGTTTGCCGATCCAACGCCGCGGGGTATTCAGCGGCCATGACTATCGGAGCAGGCATATTCCTCATTTGCGGTCGGCGCGATCCTCAAGTACGCGACCAACGTCCACGTCGAGGGCATTAGCATCGACACGATCGGCGTGATCCTGATGATCGCCGGCGCCGTCGGCCTGATCCTCGGCATCTTCCAGGAGTTCATCTGGTCCCGCCGCAGGGCGGTACCCGGCGACCCCGCCGCGATGGAAGAACGCCGCGAAGTCCGCGACCCCAACGTGCCGCCGCGCTACTAGCCGACCGAGGAGTCCGTCCGGCTCAGGCGGGCAACGACTCGGGCAGGCCGAGGCGCTCGAAGGCGACGTCGAGCGCCTGCGGGTCGAAGGCCTGCTCGGGCATGCGGGCGACGACCTCGCGGTCGGGGCTCTCCGGGGTGCGGGCGATGAAGGCGTCGACCTCGGCGATCCCGCGGCCTTCGAGGGTGAGGACGTTGAGGGCGAAGCGCTGGTAGTCGCCGGCGTCCTCGTCCCAGCTGTAGAAGGCGAGCGCCTCCTGGCCGCTGGCGCGGACACGGAGCGCCCGCCAGCGCCAGATGCCCGAGAGCGGCGAGAGCTCGAGGAAGGTGCGGATCTGCTCGCGGCCGCGGAACCAGCTGCGCAGCGGCGGCATCGTGAAGGCCGCCTCCTCGCTCAGCATCGAGACGACCGCCTCGACGTCCTGGCGTTCCCAGGCTTCGAGATAGCTCTCGACCAGCTCCCGGACCTCGTCGTCGCCGAGCGTGCGCAGCGTCTCCTGCTGGCTGCGCTCGGGCAGGTTGCGCTCCAGCGAGGCGCGGGCGCGCTGCAGGGCGCTGTTGACCGAGGCCTCGGTCGTCTCCAGCGCCGCGGCGGTCTCGCGGGCGGAGAAGCCGAGCACCTCGCGCAGAATCAGGACCGCGCGCTGGTTGGCGGGCAGGTGCTGGAGGGCGGCGATGAAGGCGAGCTCGACGCTCTCGCGCATCTCGTAGCGGGCCTCGGGGGAGGCGAAGCCGTCCTCGAGGCCCATCGCCTCGTCGGGGTAGGGCTCGATCCAGACCGACTCCAGCAGCGGTTCGCCGGGGCCGGCGCTGGGGTCGGCGGGCGGGAACTCGAGCGGCAGGACGCGCTTGGGGCGGCGCTCGACCGCGTCGAGCGAGGCGTTGGTGGCGATCCGGTAGAGCCAGGAGCGCAGGGAGCTGCGCCCCTCGAAGCGGACGAGGCCCCGCCAGGCCCGCAGCAGCGCTTCCTGCAGGGCGTCCTCGGCGTCGTGGACCGAGCCGAGCATGCGGTAGCAGTGGGCGTGCAGCTCGCGGCGGTAGGGCTCGACCAGGGACTCGAAGGCCCCTTCGTCGCCGCCCTTCGCCGCTTCGAGGAGCGTCGCCTCAGACATCGAGGCCCAGCCTAGCCCTCAGCCGCGCTCGACGATCAGCAGCTGGTTGCCGTCGCCGTCGCGGAAGAAGAACATCGGCGGCACCGGGCCGCCCATCCGCATCACCTCGGCGTCGACGTCGACCCCGCGCCCCCGCAGCGCCGCATGGTCGGCCTCGATGTCGGTCGTTTCCAGCGCCACCCGCGACTCGATCCCGACCGCTTCGCCCTCGCGCGGCTGCACCAGCGCGATCGTCGTCTCAGCGCCCACCGGCGCCACTTCGACCCAGCGGTTGCCGTCCCCGAAGGGCACGTCGGCCCGCTTCTCCATCCCCAGCTTCTCGCAGTAGAACCCGATCGCCGCGTCCTGGTCGGCGACCGGCACCATCACCGTCGCCACCCGGGCGACATTGATCCCGCTCGCAGTAGTTGCCTCACTCATCTTGATCCTCCTGTAGAGGTGGTTGTCGTCTACAGGATGAGACTGGCGGGCGGGCGGAAATTCATCGCTCGGCGCTCAGCGGTACCGCTCCTTGCCCCCCGATAGGGTCCGGCAATCGATGGCACGAAAAGTCCAAACGCTGAGCGCCAAGAACGTCGCGAAGCCAGGTCGCGCACCGCTGCAGGCGGCGCTTGTGGAGATGCGGGAAATGGGTGCGAGCACCTTTCTCGCGGTCGAGGAGATCTACCTCCAAGCCATGCGTGCCTTCGACGAACTCGTAGCTGAAGGCGTCGCTGACGCAGGCGACATGCGCAACGGCAAGGGTGACTTC
>DATHFL010000326.1:0-3856 GCA_035318125.1 Solirubrobacterales bacterium
ATCTGCTGGGTGGAAAAGTTGATGCAGTTCGGGTCAGCGGAAGAAGACGACCCTGTTGCCCTCGCCGGTGCACTTGTGGGGAGGCTGTTCGGTGCAGCGCATCTTCACGTCCCGGCTGACCTTGGGGTCGAAGGGATAGAAGACCTTCGTTCCGCGAAAGGCTTCGGCGTAGTAGACGCTCCTCATGTTCCTCGCGAACCCGCAATTCGCGCGAGCGTTGACGAAGATCTCGTCGCCGCAGCCGCCGGCCGGGTGCAGCCGCCGGAATTCCGCGAATGCCTTCTCGGCTCGGCGAACTTGCTTTTCCTCCCGCGCCGCTTCAACCTCTGCCTGGCTGACTTCGGAGCCGCCGCCGCATGCGGTCAGCGCCGAGCCAGCGATCACAGAGCCAACGAGAATCGGTAGCCATCGCTTCCGCATGGAACCGCTGATTATCCCGGCCTGATCGGGTCTTGCTCCCTAGCAGCCCCCTACTGAACCGGTGAAGGCGGGGGCCTTCTGTGCGGCCCACTGGGCGACGCTCGTCGCCATGCTCTGGCCGGTTTCGAAGCTGCCGTCATCGGGGAGCGCCGCCAGCGCCACCACCGTCTCGCCGCCGCCGACGCTGAGCACGCCCATTTGGCGGACCAGGTAGCGGCCGTCGACGCCCGGTCCCCAGCCGCCCTTCCAGCGCGCCGGCAGCCCGGTGGAGCCCAGTCCCCAGGTGTCGGAGCTGACTTCCCCCATCAGGCCGAGGACGTATTCGTTCGACGCCGGCGAACCGACGCAGCCGGCGGCCAGGCGGCTCATGAACAGCTCCTGCAGTTCGAGCGACCATTCGGTCTGGCCGAAGGGGGTGAATCCGTCGCGGCCGACGCTGGAGACGCGAGTGGTCGTGTCGCCCGCTTCGGCGAGCACTTCGTCGACCGCGGCGGCAGCGCCCACCGGGCCGCCGTGGGCCGCTTCCAGGTCACCGAAGAGGGAGAGGGCGGCTTCGTTGTCGGAGAGCGCCAGGGCGCGGCGGATCTCATCCGCCTGACTCGCGCTCAGGCCGCCGGGCCCGCCGACCTGCTGCAGGACCCGCATCGCCACCGGCACCTTGCTGGTCGACCAAGCGGAGCCGGTCGTGAGGCTGCCCGCCGTCACCGCCGGGCCGGCACCGGGCGGTCCGATCGCGATTCCGACCTGGCCGGGGAGGGACGCCTCCAGCTCGTCGAACCCGGCCAGGCTCGCCCCGCCCTCCGAGGCCGACTCCTGCGGCTTCGGTTCGGCCGGCGAAGCCGGCGTTTCGAGGATCTTTTCGCGCGCCTCGCGCGCCTTCTGAGCCCGCAGTTCGCGCTTCAGTTCCGCCAGCCTCCGGGCCTGCTTCGCCGCTTCGGCCTGACGCAGTTCCTGCGCGATCGTGCCGTCACGGGAGCTCGAGTCGCCGCACCCGGCGAGCAACCCCAGCGCGATGATCGGGACGGCGAGGACGGCGAGGGCGGCGCGCAAGCGGCTAGGGGAAGTAGACCGCTGCGTTGTTGCCGCCGGTGCATTCGTGGGGCGAGCCGGCGGTGCAGTACATGGAGTAGTACTCCTCGGTGGTGGGGCTGTAGGCGGTGATGGTCCCCGAACCGCTGCCGATTTCTGAGTAGTAGGCCGCTTCGACGTTGCGCGCGAAGCCGCAGGTCGTGTACTGGTTCGCCGAGAGCGAGCCGCCGCAACTGCCGGAGGACGCGACGCTGCCGCCGCCCTCGGGGGCGGGGGAGACGGAGCCGGAGGGGCCCGACTTGCCCGATCCGCCGCCCTTGAGTTCCTTCAGTTCCTTCTGGATCTGGTGGATCTTTGCCTGCTGCTGCGCCTTGGCCACTCCCTGTTTGCGCGCCGCTTCCAGTTCCTCCTGGCTGGCACCTGAATCACCGCAACCCGCCAGCGCGAGCAGTCCGAGCGCGACCAGAAAGACCGAAAGAGGACGCAAAAACCATTGGGAACCATTGGGAATACTCATAGGAACTCCGGAATCTATACCCGAACTGCATCAACTTTTACTTCTGCTGGGTGGAAAAGTTGATGCAGTTCGCGGGAGAGACTCAGAGCAGCGGCACGGCGGCGAGTAGCTGTCCGAGGGCGGAGACCGCGGCGCTGGTGTCGAGCGGGCCTTCGGCGCGGTGGAGGGAGGCGTTGACGAGGACCAGCACCAGCAGCACCGCGAGCACGCCGACCGTCTGCAGCAGGCGGCGCGAGAGCGGCTCCAGCGGCCCCTCGCCGAACAGCAGCTCGGCCGCGGCGTCGGTCCGCGAGTGGCCGGCGTCGGGAGAAAGGGAGGAGGCGCTGACGGCCTCGGTGCCCTTGTGGCTCCCCCAGAGGGGACGGGCGCCGGGGGGCGGGGTGGAGGTTGGCGTCGGTGCGTTCACGCCGTAGAGTCATCGGCATCTCGCCGGTCAACTTGAGCAATCGCCCGGGCGGTTAGACGATGGGCCTCCTCGATCCCGCCCCGCCGCCGTTCGAGGTCGCCGAGTGGCGGCGCCTGCCGCACCTGCAGCGGATCAAGCCGCTGGCCCAGGACTGGGCGCTGAACGGGTTCGGCACCCCGGTCGCGGTCTACTTCCTCTACGTCTTCAAGGTCCTCGCCTACGCCGGCGGCGGCTTCCTCCTGATCGAGGCGACCAGCGGCTGGCCCGCCTGGACCGACCCGATCGTCTTCCAGAAGGCGGTGATCTGGACGCTGCTCTGGGAGGTGCTGGGGCTCGGCGCCGGCTCGCTGCCCCTGACCCTGCGCTTCAGCCCGATGGTCGGCGGCTTCCTCTACTGGTTGCGTCCGGGGACGACGCGGCTGCCGCCCTGGCCCGAGCGGGTGCCGGGGACGCGGGGGACGACCCGGACCTGGCTCGACGTCGCTCTATATATAGGGCTGATCGGGGCGGCGCTCTTCCTGTTGCTCTCGCCGGGCCTCGACGCGAGCGCGCCCTGGGCCGACGGCGCGCTCGCGCGCCTCGACCCGCTCGCGGTCGGCGCCCTGCTGGCGCTGCTCGGAGCGCTCGGCCTGCGGGACAAGGTCCCGTTCCTGGCGGCGCGGGCGGAGATCTACGGCACCCTCGCGCTGATCTTCCTCTTCCCGCTGACCAACCTCCCGGTCGCCGCCCAGCTCGTCTTCTTCTGCATCTGGTGGGGCGCCGCCGCCTCGAAGCTCAACCGCCACTTCCCCTTCGTCGTCACGGTGATGATCAGCAACACTCCCTGGAACCGCTGGCGGGCCTTCAAGCGCCGCCTCTACCGCGACCACCCCGAGGACCTTCGGCCCTCGTGGCTGGGGGCCTTCGACGCCCACCTCGGCACCGCGATCGAGTTCACCCTGCCGCTGGTCCTGATCCTCACCGGCGGCGGCCTGCTCGGCACCCTCGCCCTCGCCGGGATGGTGATCTTCCACCTCCACATCTTCTCCACCTTCCCGCTGGCGGTGCCGCTGGAGTGGAACGTCTTCATGATCTTCGGCCTCTTCTTCCTCTTCGGCCACTACGGCGACGTGCCGTGGTCGACGATCGACGACCCGCTGCTGCTGGCGATCCTGGTGCTGACCTGCGTCGGGCTGCCGGTGCTGGGGAACTTCCGTCCCGACCTCGTCTCCTTCCTGCCCTCGATGCGCTACTACGCCGGCAACTGGGCGACCAGCCAGTGGCTCTTCCGCCGCGACACCGGGGCCGAGGAGAAGCTCGACCGCTGCGTCGTCAAGGCGGCGCCGATCGTCGGCCGCCAGCTGGAGAAGTTCTACGAGCCGGAGATGATCGACGTCCTCCTCTACAAAGGGCTCGCCTTCCGCTCGATGCACTCGCACGGGCGGGCACTGAACGGGCTCTCGCTGCGGGCGGTCGACGACGTCGAGGCCTACAGCGTCCGCGAG
>DATHFL010000327.1:0-2927 GCA_035318125.1 Solirubrobacterales bacterium
TTCGAGCCGATGAACCCCGCGCCGCCAGTGACCAGGCACCTCATCAGGCGGACGATCCTACGGGGATCGCCAGACCCCTGGATAGCCGCTGGCCGGGTATATGCCCAATTGCGCAGCCGGAGGCCCCTGCTACCCTCGCCGACCCATGAGACTGATCGTCACCGAGAAGAACAACAGCGCCAAGAAGATCGCCGAAGCCCTCAGCAACGGCACCAACAGCGCTGACAAAACCTTCAAAGTCCCCTTCTACACCTGGACCGACGCCGAAGGGAACGAGGAGATGACGGTCGGCCTCAAGGGCCACGTGCTCGGCCCGGCCTTCCCCGAGGGCTACTCGAACTGGCAGAAGACCGACCTGCACGACCTGATCGACGCCGAACTGATCAAGGAACCGACCGACAAAAACGTCGTCAAAGCGATCAGGAAACTGGCGAAAGAGGCGGACGAGCTGGTGATCGCCACCGACTTCGACCGCGAGGGCGAGCTGATCGGCCTCGAGGCGCTGGAGGAGATGCTCGACTCCAACCCCGACCTCGGCTCCCGCGAGGGGACGCAGGACGGGACGCTGCGGATCAAGCGCGCCCGCTACTCGGCCCTGACCAAAGAGGAGATCGACCGCGCCTTCGGCGAGCTCGACGAGCTCTCCTACCCGCTCGCCAACGCCGGCGCCGCCCGCCAGGACATCGACCTGCTCTGGGGCGCGACCCTGACCCGCGCCGTCTCCCTCGCCAGCCGCCGCTTCGGCTCCAACTTCCTCTCGGTCGGCCGCGTCCAGAGCCCGACCCTCGGGCTGATCGTCGAGCGCGAGATGGAACGGCGCGCCCACGTCCCGAAACCGTTCTGGGAACTCTTCGCCAAGTTCGAGCACCCCGACGGCAGCTTCGAGGCCCACCACAGCGTCGACAAATTCTGGGAGAAGGCCGAGGCCGACGCGGCGCTCGCCGGCACCTCCAGCCCCGGCACGGTGAAGTCGGTGACGGCGCGGAAGAACACCCGCAAGCCGCCGACCCCCTACAACACCACCGCCTTCAGCACCGACGCCTCCAGCCGCCTCGGCATCACCCCCGCCAGCGCGATGCGGATCGCCGAGGACCTCTACATGGACGGCTTCATCTCCTACCCGCGCACCGACAACACCGTCTACCCCTCCTCGCTGCCGGTGCGCGAGCTGGTCACCTCGCTGACCCGGATCAAGGAGTTCTCCGCCGCCGCGGGCCTGCTCGAGGGCGAGCTGAAACCGACCCGCGGCAAAAAAGAGACGACCGACCACCCGCCGATCTACCCGACCCAGGCGGTCCACCCCGGCGCCCTTGAGGGGCCGAAGAAACGCGTCTACGAACTGGTCGTCCGCCGCTTCCTCGCCACCTTCAGCCCGCCGATGATCACCGAGTCGACCCGGGCCGACATCGAAGCCGGCGACCAGACCTACTTCGTCCGCGGCTCGGTCGTCGTTGACCCCGGCTACGCCGCGATCTACACCTACGCCCGCTCCGCCGACGAGGAGATCCCGAAACTGGAGGAGGGCCAGGCGCTGCCGCTCGACGGCGACCCCTGGGTCGTCGACAAGGAGACCCAGCCGCCCGGCCGGATCTCGCAGGCGAAACTGATCGAGATGATGGAGGAGCGCGGCCTCGGCACCAAAGCGACCCGCGCCGACATCATCCAGAAGCTCTTCGACCGCGGCTACGTCTACGGCAACCCGCCGGTGCCCTCGGAGACCGGGATCGCCCTCTACGAAGCCTTCAAGAACTACGTGCCGGCGATGGCGACGCCGGAGATGACCGCCACGCTGGAGGCCGAGATGGACCGGATCGCCGCCGGCGAGATGACCAAGGGCGCCGTCGTCGGCGAGAGCCGCGAGCTCCTGCACAAGACCTGGAGCGAAATCGACGAGAGCCGCGAAGACCTGGCCAAAGTCATCTGGAAAGGGATGGACGAGGACCGCATCCTCGGCCCCTGCAAGGTCTGCGAGGAAGCTGGTCGCACCAAGGAGGACGGCTCGCCGAACATGCTGCGGATCATCCGGGCGAAAAAATCGGGCAAACGGTTCGTCGGCTGCACCGGCTGGACCGCCGACGATCCGAACTCCTGCGACCAGACCTTCCCGCTGCCCCAGCGCGGCGACGTCTTCCGGCTCGAGGAACGCTGCTCGATCTGCGACCGCACGCCGCGGCTGAAAGTGGTGCCGTTCCGCGGCCGGCCCTGGAACCTCTGCCTCAACGACGACTGCGAGTCGATGCAGGAGATGAAGAAACGCCGGGCCGAGCGCGAAGCCGCCAAAGCGGCGAAAGCGGAGATGGAAAAGAAAGCGCCGCCGAAAGGCGACGAGGACGCGAAGCCGGCGAAATCGGACACGGCGACGCGCAAGCGCAAACGCGCCAAAGCCGGCGCGAAAGGCTGAGGCCGCCGCCGTTGTTCGTCTCCCTGGAGGGAGTTGACGGCTCGGGCAAGAGCACCCAGGCGCGCCTGCTGGTCGAGGCGCTGGGGGAGGGGACGGTGGCGATCCGCGAGCCGGGCGGGACCGAGGCGGCGGAGCGGATCCGCGAGCTGCTCGCCGACCCGGCGGTCGAGCTCGACCCGCTGGCCGAGCTGCTGCTGTTCCTCGCCGCCCGCGCCGAGGTCACCGAGCGGGTGATCCGGCCGGCGCTGGAGGCCGGGCGCGTCGTCGTCGCCGATCGCTTCTCCGACTCCAGCGTCGCCTACCAGGGCGCCGCCCGCGGGCTCGGGGTGGGCGAGGTGATCTCGCTCTGCGACACCGCCACCGACGGCCTCTGGCCCGACCTGACCCTGCTGCTGCGGATCGACCCCGAGACCGGCCTCGGCCGGGCCGAGGGCGACGACCGCTTCGAGCAGGAGGGGCTCGGCCTGCAGCGGGAGGTGGCCGCCGCCTACGAGGAGATCGCCCAGATCGCCTCCGACCGCGTCGT
>DATHFL010000328.1:0-3659 GCA_035318125.1 Solirubrobacterales bacterium
AAGCGCGGATCTTGGACTCCGCGCCCGAGGAAAGGAGCAAGTGATGTTCGACTTCCTGGCCCGGCTGGCCGATGGCAACGCGAGGCGGATCGGCCTCCTGGCGATCGCCTTCTTCATCCTCGCCGGGGCGCTCGGCGGCTCGGTCGCCGACCGGCTCGACCCCTACGGGGCCGAAGACCCCGCGACCGAGACCGTGCAGGCGATGGACCGGCTCGAGGAAGCCGGCCTGCGGATCCCGGCGGTGATCGCCGTGGTCGAGGACGCGCCGGTCGCCGACCCCGCGACCCGGCGGCGGGTCGTGGCGCTCGAGCGCGAAGTCCGCGAACGCAGCGACGTCGCCTCGGTGACCGGCTACTACGACACCCGCAGCAAGGCCTTCGTCTCGCGCGACGGCCGGTCCACCTACTTCGCGGTGGCGCTGAAGGCGACCGAGGACAAGCCCTGGCAGGAAGCCGGCGCCGACATCGCCGAGCAGCTCTCCTCCCAGCCCGGCGTCCTCGTCGGCGGCGCTGCGGTCGCCCAGGAGCAGGTCAACAAGCAGGTCGAGGAGGACCTGAAAAAGGCCGAGATGCTCGCCTTCCCGCTGCTCTTCCTGCTCTCGCTGCTCTTCTTCCGCAGCCTCGTCGCCTCGGTGCTGCCGCTGCTGATCGGCGGCCTGGCGATCATCGGCACCTTCCTCATCCTCCGCCTCGCCAGCGAATTCGGCTCGATCTCGATCTTCGCGCTCAACCTGACGACGGCGCTCGGCCTCGGCCTGGCGATCGACTACAGCCTCTTCATCGTCTCCCGCTACCGCGAGGAGATCGCCAAGGACGGGCCGGGGCTGGCGGCGATGCGACGGGTCATGGCGACCTCGGGGCGGACGGTCTTCTTCTCCTCGCTGACGGTGGCAGCGGCGCTCGCCTCGCTGCTCGTCTTCCCGCAGCGCTTCCTCTACTCGATGGGCCTGGGCGGCGCCCTGGTGGCGCTGTTCGCGGCGCTGATCTCGCTGACCGTGCTGCCGGCGGTGCTGACCCTGCTCGGGAAGCGGGTGAACGCCGGGGCGCCGAAGTTCCTCCAGCGCCGCGCCGAGGCCGACGCCCGGCCCGCGCATGCGGGCTTCTGGTACCGGCTCTCGCGCTTCGTGATGCGGCGGCCGCTGCCGGTGGCGACCCTCAGCGCCCTCTTCCTGATCCTGCTCGGGCTGCCCTTCCTCAGCATCAAGTTCGACACCGTCGACCCGACCGTGCTGCCGGAGTCGGCGAGCGCGCGGCAGACCTACGACACGGTCAGCGAACGGTTCCCGCCCTACCACGAAACCCCGATCTGGATCGACGTCGAAGGCGGCGGCCCGAAGGCAGCGGCGCAGGTCGCGGCCGCGGTGCGCGACGTGCCGGGGGTCACCGAAGTGGCGCCGCCGCAGCAGCTGGCGCCGGGGGTGGCGGCGCTGCAGGTGACCTCCGCGAACCCGTTCATCTCCGAGGCCAGCCAGAGCACGGTGCTGGCGATCCGCGACCTCGCCCCCCCGGCGGGGACGACGGTCCTGGTCGGCGGCGCCACCGCCGACTTCGTCGACTTCCAGTCGAGCCTCGCCGAGCACCTGCCGATCGCGCTGGCGATCATCGTCCTCGCGACGATGGTGATCCTCTTCCTGATGACCGGCTCGGTGGTGCTGCCGATCAAGTCGCTGCTTATGAACTTCCTCAACCTCAGCGCCGTCTTCGGCCTGCTGGTGCTGATCTTCCAGGACGGCCGCCTCGAGGGCTTCCTCGACTACAGCAGCCCCGGGGCGATCGAGCAGACGATGCCGATCCTGCTCTTCGCGGTCGCCTTCGGCCTCTCCACCGACTACGCCGTCTTCCTGCTCTCGCGGATCAAGGAGGCGCGGGACAACGGCGCCTCCGACTCCGAGTCGGTGGCGATCGGGCTGGAGCGAACGGGGCGCATCGTCACCGCCGCGGCGCTGCTCTTCGCGGTGGCGATGTTCGCCTTCGCCACCTCGGAGATCATCTTCATCAAGGAGAACGGCGTCGGCACGGCGCTGGCAGTCCTGATCGACGCCAGCATCATCCGCGCCCTCCTCGTCCCCTCGCTGATGGAGCTGCTCGGCAAGTGGAACTGGTGGGCCCCGGCCCCCCTGCGCCGCCTCCACGAACGCTGGGGCATCCGCGAGGGCACTCCCGCGGCGATCGCCCCCGAAACCTAGCCCCCCACCCCGAACTGCATCATTTTCTACACCTGGTGGGTAGAAAATTTGATGCAGTTCGAGATGCGATGGAGCCAGAGCAACCGATCAAGCCCGATCCCAACCCGGCGCAGCTGGTTGACGCCAGCCGGCGGACCTACCTGGCCGGCGAGCGGACGCAGCTCGCCTGGTGGCGGACCGGGCTGACGGCGCTGGCGGTGGCGCTGGGCGTCGGCCGGGTGGTGCCGGAGCTCGACAAGAGCGCGACCAAATGGCCCTACGTGGTGGCGGGCGTCGGCTTCGCCCTCTGGGGAATCCTCGCCCTCGCCTATGGCACCACGAATCGCACGGCGATGGAGAAGGCGCTGCGGGAAGGCCGCTTCCACGAGGGACCGGCGTGGCCCATCCGCACCCTCACCCTGACCGGCGTGGGGCTCGGCCTGCTGACCGCGCTGCTGATCCTGCTCGATTAGGCCGCGAGCCACCTGAGGCGGTCTGACCAAGCAGATCAAGGACGCAGGGAGCGAAGCGTGCTCTGCACGCGAGCGACCGAGGACGCCGATATGCGCCGGTCAGACCGCCTCAGGCGAAGGCCTGGGTGGCGCGGCGGCGGAGATCGGCGTTGAGCATTCCCGTCACCTCGCTGGGCTTGTGCCCGGCCGAGGGGACGGCGGCGCCGATCAGGCCGTCGGCGCGGAAGCCGTAGAGCGGGGCGACGAAGCCCAGCTCGCGGATCTTGCGGACCAGCTTGACGGCGCCCTGGGTGTCGGCGGCGGGGCCGCAGAGGACGATCGCGGTCGGGTCGAGGGCGCCGAGGGCGCGGCCGAGCCGCTCGTCGCCGAGCTCGTTGGAGAGGACGAGGACGCGGAAGCCGGCGCGGCGCAGGGCGAGGTCGAGGGCCTGGGTGTGGACCTCCTCGGCGTCCTGGCCGTGGCTGGAGTCGAGCAGCAGGATCCCGGCCGGCCGCGAGGCGGCGGAGGCGAGGCGACGGGCGCCGTGCAGCCAGCCGGTCGCCCAGCGGGCGGCGAACTCGAGCTCGGCCTCGCTTTCAGGGTCGGCGGCGAGCTTGTCGATCGCCGGCAGCAGCAGCTCCTCGACCGTGCGCTCGAGCGAGCGCAGGGCGAGGCTTTCCTCGATCGCGCGGTCGGCGGCGGACTCGTCGAAGCTCTCGAAGGCGGTGAAGAGACTGCCGTCGTTGGCGGGCGCGGCCTGGCGCTGACGCGCCAGCTCGATCGCCGAGGAGATGTTGCCGGTCTCGGTCAGCGCGTCGCGCAGCGCCTGCAGCTCGACCAGCTCGTAGTTGCGATGGTTGCCGACCGTGCGCTTCGGGGTCGGGTAGCCGTAGCGGCGCTCCCAACTACGCAAGGTGTTGGGGCTCACGCCAAGTACTTCGGCGGCGGCGTTGGTGCGGATTCCAGGCATCAGATAAAGGTGAAGGGTGGTTGGACTGCGTGTCTATTCGACTGCATCGGGGATTCTCCCACCAGGGATGAAG
>DATHFL010000329.1:0-11228 GCA_035318125.1 Solirubrobacterales bacterium
TGCTTGCAGCAGAGGAAGACGCTGCGTAGGTTGACGTCCTGGACCCGCTGCCAGGTCTCGAGGCTGGTCTCGAGGACCGAGCCGTCGTCGACGGGGTTGATGCCGGCGTTGTTGATCAGCACGTCGATGCGACCGAACGCCTCGTGCGCCTCGGCCAGGGCCGCGCGCACCTGCTGCTCGTCGGCGACGTCGGCGGCGATCGTCAGCGCCCCGACCGCTTGCTCGGCGTCGAGGTCGATCCCGGCCACCTTCGCGCCCTCGGCCGCGAACAGCCGCGCCGTGGCGGCGCCGATTCCGCTGGCGGTGCCGGTGATGACGCAGACCTTCCCCTCCAGTCGTCCCGGCATCGCTCAGCCCTCCTCGGTCGCGTAGTAGACGTTCTTCAGCTCGGTGTAGTGGGCGAGCGCGTCGGGGCCGAGCTCGCGGCCGAGGCCCGACTGCTTGAAGCCGCCGAACGGGGTCGAGACCCGCACCGAGGTGTTGGAGTTGATCGAGACGACGCCGGTCTCGATCGCCCGCGCGACCCGCAGCGCCCGCGCCCCGTCCCGGGTCCAGATCGAACCGGAGAGGCCGTAGATCGTCTCGTTGGCGAGCCGCACCGCCTCCTCCTCACCGTCGAAGGGGATCACGCAGGCGACTGGGCCGAAGATCTCCTCGGCCGCGGCGCGGTCGCGGTTGGCGACCGGCGCCAGCACGGTCGGCGGGAACCAGTAGCCGGGGCCCTCGGGGGCGCGGCCGCGGATCGCCACCGGTGCGTCGTCGGGGAGGTAGCCGGCGACCGCCGCGCGCCGCTCGGCGGAGATCAGCGGCCCCATCTCGGTCGCCTCGGCCAGCGGGTCGCCGACCTCGATCCCCTCGACCGCCGGTTGCAGCGCCGCCAGGAAATCGTCGAGGGCGGGGCGCTCGACCAGGATCCGCGAGCGGGCGCAGCAGTCCTGGCCGGCGTTGCCGAAGACCGCCGACGGCGCCGCCGCGGCCGCCGCTTCGAGGTCGGCGTCGGCGAAGACGACGTTGGCCGACTTGCCGCCCAGCTCCAGCGTCACCCGCTTGATCGTCTGCGCGGCCCCGGCGGCGATCCCGCGCCCGACCTCGGTCGAGCCGGTGAAGGCGATCTTGGCGACGTCGGGGTGCTCGACCAGGCGCCGGCCGCAGACGCTGCCCGGCCCGGCGACTACGTTCAGCACCCCCTCCGGCAGTCCCGCCCCGAGCGCGATCCTCTCCAGCTCCAGCGCGCTCAGCGGCGTCAGCTCGGCCGGCTTGAGGACGATGCAGTTGCCCGCCGCCAGCGCCGGCGCCACCTTCCAGGAGGCAATCGTGAGCGGGAAGTTCCAGGGCACGATCAGGCCGACCACCCCGAGCGGCTCGCGGAAGGTCATGTCAACCCCGCCCGCGACCGGGATCGTCTGCCCCAGCAGCCGCTCCGGCGCGCCGGCGTAGTAGCGGAAGGTCTCGGCGACCATCTCGATCTCGGTCCGCGCGTCGGCGATCGGCTTGCCGGCGTTCCGCGCCTCCATCGTCGCCAGCTCCTCGTGCCGCGCCGCGACCGCGTCGGCGAGCTCCCGCAGCAGCTTCGCCCGGTCCGCAGGCGCCACCGCCCGCCAGGCCGGGAACGCCGCCTTCGCCCGCGCCACCGCCGCGTCGACCTCCTCGACCCCGGCCCGCGGCACCTCGGCCATCACCCGCTCCGTAGCCGGCTCGATCACCTCGATCGCGCTCATCGTCCCGTCTCCTCGACGACAGGCGTTTTTGTCAACCCGTGGTTTGCAAAGGCGCCACGCGCCGCTTCGACCAGGGCGGCGATCACGTGGCTGCTCTCGTCCTCCTCGGGGTGCCAGACGACGCCTAGGGCGAAGCGCTTGCCGGGGAGCTCGATCGCCTCTGGGAGTTCGTCCTCGGCCGACCAGCCGCTCACCTTCAGTCCCTCGCCGAGCCGCTCGACGCCCTGGTGGTGGTGGGACCAAACGACGAAGCTCTCGACCCCCGCCGCGGTGCAGGCGAGCGAGTCGGGCTCCAGCCGCACGTGGTGTTCGCTGAAGGTCCCCGCCACCGTCCGGTGCGCCTCGTTGCCGAGGGCCTCCGGCAGGTGCTGGACCAGCGTCCCGCCCAGCGCCACGTTCAGCAGCTGCATCCCCCGGCAGATCCCCAGCACCGGGATGTCGCGCTCCAGCGCCCGCCGCGCCAGCGCCAGCTCGAAGCGGTCGCGGTCGGGCCAGGTCCCCTTCGTCTCCGGGTGCGGCTCGGCACCGTAGCTGGCCGAGTCGATGTCGGCGCCGCCGGCCAGCATCAGCCCGTCGACCCGGTCCAGCAGCAGGTCGGGCTCCGCCACCGCCGCCTCGTCGGGCGGCAGCACGATCGCGATCCCGCCGGCCCGCTGCACGCAGCGCACGTAGCCGCGCGGCGCCAGCGTCACCTCGTAACCGTCCCACACCCCCCAGGAAACCCGCTCAACGGCAGCGCAGATGCCGATGGCGGGATCCATTAGTGGCTATCCGAGAACCCGCGCGTGCGGCTGGCGAGGGCCGCACCGAGCGGGGGTAGGACGCAGGGAGGCCTAATGGCAGCGCCATTTGGCCGACCGAGGACGACGCCCCGCGAAGTGTGTGCGGCGCCGCCAGACGTGCGTGGGGGTTCTCGGATAGCCACTCAGATCCGCTCGAATCCCCGGTAGCGCTCCCAATCGGTGACCGCGGCCTCGAAGGCGGCGATCTCGACCCCGGCGCGGTTCAGGTAGTGGTCGACGACCTCGCCGCCGAAGGCCTCCTTCGCCACCGCGCTCGCCGCGAAGGCGTCGCGGGCGGCGTAGATGTTCGACGGCACCCGCGGCTTCTCGGACTCGTACGCGTTGCCCTCGAAGGCCTCCTCCAGCGGCAGCTCCTCGTCGATCCCGTGCAGGCCGGCGGCGATCATCGCGCTCAGCGCCAGGTAGGGATTGACGTCGGCCCCCGGCAGCCGGTTCTCGACCCGCAGCCCCTCGCCCTCGCCGACCACCCGCAGCGAGCAGGTGCGGTTGTCGCGCCCCCAGGCGATCGCGGTCGGCGCGAACGAGCCCTTGGCGAAGCGCTTGTAGGAGTTGACGTGGGGCGCGTAGAGCAGGGTCAGCTCCCGCATGCAGGCGAGCTGGCCGGCGACGAAGCGCTCGAACATCCCCCGGTCGGCGGCGAAGGCGTTGGAGCCGTCCTCGCGCGCCAGCGAGCAGTGGATGTGGCACGAGTTCCCCTCGCGCTCGTTGAACTTCGCCATGAAGGTGATCGCGTGCCCCTCCTGGGCGGCGATCTCCTTCGCCCCGTTCTTGTAGATCGCGTGGTTGTCGGCGCAGCGCAGCGCCGTGTCGTAGCGGAAGTTGATCTCGTGCTGGCCGAGGTTGCACTCGCCCTTCGAGTTCTCGACGCTCATCCCCGCCCCGGCCATCTCGTTGCGGATCCGCCGGATCAGCGGCTCGACCCGCGCCGTCCCCAGCAGCGAGTAGTCGATGTTGTAGAGGTTGGCCGGCTCGAGGTCGTGGAACCCCTTCTTCCAGGCCTCCTCGTAGGTGTCGCGGAAGACGATGAACTCGAGCTCGGTCGCCGCCCTGGCGCTCACCCCCCGCTCTTCCAGCCGCGCCAGCTGGCGGCGCAGGATCTGCCGCGGCGAGGCGGCGACTTCGCGCCCGTCCCCCCAGCGCACGTCGGCCATCGCCATCGCCGTCCCCGGCAGCCACGGCACCAGCCGCAGCGTCTCGAGGTCGGGGACCATCTCGAAGTCGCCGTAGCCGGTGTCCCACGAGGACATCGCGTAGCCGCCGACCGTTTCCATGTCGACGTCGACCGCGAGCAGGTAGTTGCAGCCCTCGGCCCCGTGCTCGAGCACCTCGCCGAGGAAGTGCGAGGCGGTCAGCCGCTTGCCCTGCAGCCGCCCCTCCATGTCGGCGATCGCGAGCAGCACGGTGTCGACCGTGCCGTCCGCGACCGCCTTCCTCAGCTCATCGACCGTCACCGCGGCGGTGGTGGCTCCTGCGGCGGTGGTGGCTCATCCCTCTCGCCTGGCGGCTCCGGCGGCTCGCCGACACCCACCCGCTGCCCCCGCGGGGCGTCGGGGTGCTCCCATCCCTCGAGGCGGGTGTGTGCGTAGCCTTCGATCTCCGGGTGGCCTTTCTCGCCCCCCGTCATCGCGAACTCCTCCTCCGGGGAGAAGACGAGTTTGTGACGCCCGGCGATCGCGAAGTAGGCGAGCGCCACCAGGTACACGGCGGCGACCCCGTACACACCCGGGCGGTATTCGTCGTTCCAGAGGATCGCGCCGAGCGAGAGCAGGGCGATGACCCCGGCGACGGCGGCGCCTGGTATCCCCACCGGGCTGACGAAGGGCCGTTTGATGTTCGGGAGGTTACGCCGCAGGAGGATGAACGAGAGGCACTGCATGCAGTAGCTGATCACCGCGCCGAACACCGCCATGTAGAGGAGCGAGGCGCCGAGCTGCGTGTCGCTGTTCTTCCAGATCAGGTAGGCGGCCCCCCATCCCAGCACCGCGCCCACCAGCAGCGCCACGTGCGGAGTGTTGCGCTTGCCGTGGGTGAGCGAGAACGGGTGCGGGTAGTAGCCGGCCCGCGAGAGCGAGAAGATGTTGCGCCCGTAGGCGAAGATGATCGTGTGGAAGCTGGCGACCAGGCCGGCGACCGCGACCAGGCCGAGGATCGAGGCCGAGGTGCCGGAGCCGAAGATCGTCTGCAGTCCTTCCAGCAGCGGCTCTTCGTTTTCGGCCAGCGTCTTCGACCCGGGCTCGATGCCGGAGTTGAGGAAGAGGACGAGGAAGCCGGTGACGACCAGCGTCCGCAGGCCCCACATCGTCCCCTGCGGGATGTCCTTCTTGGGGTCGGCCGACTCCTCCGCGGCTAACGGTAACTCCTCGATCGCCAGGTAGAACCAGATCGCGAACGGGAGCGCGTAGAAGACCCCCGGCACGCCGTCGATGAACCAGCCGCCGTTGGTGTCGATCGCCCACTGCTGGAAGTCGAGGTTGGGGATCGCGCCGACGAAGAAGACGAGCAGGATCGCCAGTGAGGTGAAGCAGATGAAGACGGTGAAGCGGAAGCTGGCCTCGACCCCGATGTAGTTGAGGCCGACGAAGATCGCGTAGAAGATCAGCCACCACCACGGCAGGGTCAGGGTGAACGAGAAGAGGTCGTTGGTGATCGTGTTCATGTAGTTGCTGATCCCGACCACGATCACCGCCGGGGTGATCACGTACTCGATCGTCTCGGCGACCCCGGTCGCGAACCCTCCCCACGGCCCCATCGCCGAGCGCGCGAACGAGTAGGCGCCGCCGGTGTGCGGCAGCGCCGGCGACATCTCGGCGATCGAGTAGCAGAGGCCGAAGTACATGACCGTGATCACGACCATGGCGACGAGCAGGCCGCCGAACCCGTAGGCGAGGCCGAACTGCCAGCCGAAGAAGTCTCCCGAGATGACCGCCGCGACCCCCAAGGCCCACAGCGACCAGACGCCCGCGTGGCGCCGGAGCGTTCGCTTCGCGAAGTAGTCGTCGTCGGCTTCCCGGTAGGTGATCGCTCCCACCTTGCGTCGATCGTTAGCCACTCCGCAACCTCCTTGTGCGTATCCGCGCGTGAAATGGTCGGGTGAAGCGACCTTAAAGTCCAGCTTGACCCCTGTCAATGGGACCCTGGGACCGCAGCGGCGCGGGCAAGAGGCCGGCGAGGATGTGCTCGGTCCCCTCGGTGTGCTCGCGCATGCAGCGGACGGCGCGGGCGGCGTCGCCCTTGCGCAGGGCCTTGAGCAGGCGGGCGTGCTGCTCGTTGGAGATCGCGAGCACCTCCGGCGGGTGGGCGATCAGCGCGATCAGGTCGCTCATCTGCGCCTGCACGTCGGTCATCGCGCTCAGCAGCCGCGGCGAGTGCGCGGCCTCGGCGATGCCGATGTGGAAGCGGATGTCGGCGAGCCGGTACTCGTCGAAGTCCTCCAGCGTCGCCGCCATCTTCTCGACCAGCTCTTCGAGCCGGCCGAACTGCTCCTCGCCGCCGCGCTCCGCCGCCAGCGTCGTCGCCCCCGCCTCGATCGCCACCCGGTAGTCGAGGACCGCCCAGGCCCCATGGTCGAGCGGCTCGCCCCCGTGCTCGACCCGCGGCAGTTCCGCCGCCACGAAGGTCCCCCCGGTCCGCCCCCGCTGCGCGATCAGGTGCCCGCTCTGGACCAGCGCCGTCAGCGCCTGGCGCAGGGTCGAGCGCGAGATCTTCAGCCGGTGCGCAAGCTCCCGCTCCGGCGGCAGCTTCGCCCCCGGCTCCAACAGTCCCAACCGGATCGCGCTCCCCAGCCGCTCGACGGTCTCCTCGAAGGTGCTGGCCGGACGCACCGGCGTGAACACAGCTTCAAGCGCCGCGTCCCTCTCCATGTGCCAACCGTACCGCCGCCGCGCTTCCGCCGCTAGGAGTCCAGGTAGCGCTGCAACGCCTCGCGGGCGAGGTCGCTGAGCGAGCGGCCTTCCTTGTCGGCGCGTTTCCAGGCGGCTCTGTAGAGGTCCGTCGAGGCGCGGAAGCTCACCCGCGGGGAGCGGCCTGCCGCGCTCAGGGAGGGGCGGCCGACATACCGCCGCTTGAGTTGAGACGGATCGGGCGGATTCCGCTCGAATTCCTCGGCCCACTGTGCGGCAAGCTCCTCCGTAACCACCGTCCCCGAACGGGTCACCCCAAGCACTTCTTCGTCCGCTTTCGTCTTTCTCACTTTCGCCATTTGATTGCCTCCTCGTAGAGTGCGCGAAACCGGGCTCTGAGGTTCATCGCATGGATCGCGATGAATTCCTCCTCCTCGATTTCAGCGACCAGAACCTCGATTGCCACTCCCTCGAGATCGTCCCCGACAAACAGCAGGTGCTGCTCGCCCTCGCTGCCAATCCGGCTCCGGTGCTCATCAACGAACTGGATGCCGGAACCTTCAATGACGTAAAGGGACCGCTCCCTGGAGATGCGGTGCTTCGTCGCCGAGCGAGTGAAGCTGATGATGGGTTCATCTGGCCAAACATTTTGTCTGACAGTATACCGGGACAGCCGAGGACCGAGCTCTTCATTTAGTACTTGCGAAAGCAACCAAGGCGGGTTGACCTCCTCGTAGCGCTCTTTGCCTACGAAGATGAAGGCACGCCCTTCGTCATCGAGGTGGAGGTAGTCCCGCGTCCAGCAGTGCTTGTAGGCCTGCAGCCTCGTTCTGTCGGTCAATTCGACCGCGTACATCCACATGAAGTCGCCGATGTGATCGGGAGCGAAGTTCAGCAATGGCTCCCATTCGGGAGCGTTCACCGGCAGCATCCGGCCTTTCCTGCGCTTTGGACGGGTCACCCAACGCTAAGCCGCGAGCAATGTCGATCTCTCCCCCCTTTCTTCGTCGCTTGGGTGAAAGAGCGCGGAAAGACCGCGCCTCGACCCTCGAGCGGGCCGACCGGGGGGCTTAATCTCCAGCTGGTTGTCAAGCACTACTAAGAAGCGTCTCGCCTCGCTCATCGGGCGTTCCCCGGATCCCGAGATCGATCTGGGGCCACTGCAGGTCCTTACCGATGCGGATGATCCGAGGACTCGGCAACTTTGCGAGCTGCTCCGGACCGAGCCTCCGTGGGACGGTCAGCCCCTGCGGGATCTACTGACAGGCCTGGACCTGGTGGAAGCTCCCGACTTCCAGGACCGCCTCGGCGTCCGGGCGGCGAACATCCTCGGCCGTGCTGGGTTTGCGGAGTGGAGCAACCTGTGCCGCGTCTCGCCGGGGGAACTCCAAGAGCTCCCCGGGGCGGGGTGGAGAACGGTCGAGGAGATCCTGGCGGCGGTAGCTCGGGAATGGGCGCTCGCGTACTTGCGCAGGTGGGAGACCGGCGGGGCCAAGAAAGAGGTCGAGGAAGAGGTCCATGGGCTGGTACCGCTGGCGTCCGCTTTCGAGGAAATCGAGCGGATATCGGGCTTTGAAGTGTTCGAACTGCGCCATTTGCAGATGGGTCCACCGCCGACATTCCGCTCCCTTGCGGAAAAGGCCGCCGTCTCAAGGAACGCCGTCGCCGTTAAGCCTGCTCGCATAGATCAAGCGATCGCACAGCGCATGCGCAGCGAGACCTGGCCCCTTCGCATCGCCGTGGACTACCTGCAGGACCGGCTCGGCGCGCTGGCACGTCCATCCGAATTCGACGACCTGATCGCCGCGCTCAACCGCGACGTCGGCGGACTCTCGGGGAGGATGTCGCAAAGACGAGCGCTCCTTCTCCACATTGCGGAGTACCGAGAGTCAGACGATTGGATCCTCGGGCCTGACATCGAGAAGCTCACCGCCACGGTCATCGACGCCCTGTCGGGAGAGGGCTCTTCCGACGTCGACCTCGTAGGGCGCCACCTCTCGAGACTCGGAATCCGCGAGCACCTGCAGCTACCGTGGCTCGCGAGCCAGTTCGGATACCGCATCATCGACGGGGGCCTCGTGCCCCTGAATGATCTTATATAGAACAGATCTGTTCTATAGTTAGGACGATGACGGACGCATCCATGCCCCTACGCTGCGGATCGCTGATCCGAGCTGCTCGGCTTCGGCACGGGTTGGACCAAGCGGAGCTGGCCCGGCGGGCTGGGACGGCGCAACCGGCGATCAGCCGGCTTGAGCGCGACGCCGTCTCTCCCACGGTAGAGACGCTCAACCGGCTGCTCGAAGCCATGGGCGAGACGCTGTCGCTGACCTCGCTGAACCTGAATGCGCCGCCGCCCGGTGGCGGCAATCAGTCGATCGCGGAGCTCCGCGACGATTACGTGGAACTCACGCCAGAGGAGCGGCTGGCGCAGGCCGCCCGCCTGAGTGAAATCGCCACGGAACTCGCGGCAGGAGCCGAAGCGTGACGGCTCCGCTCGAGCCGGAGCCCCTTCTGAGCGTGTTGGTTGACCACCAGGTGGCCTTCATCGTCGTCGGCGGCTATGCCGTAGCGGCCCACGGCTTTGTCCGGGCCACGAAGGACATCGACATCTGTCCCGATCCCGCCGAGGAGAACCTGCTCCGGCTGGCGGATGCGCTTGCGGAGCTCCAGGCGGAACCAACCGGCCTCGACGATTTCGCCGAGGGGGAGTTCGACCTGAAGCCGGACTTCGAGGGTCTGCGATACGGCGGCAACTGGACCCTCCGCACCAAGCACGGCAGGCTCGACGTCATGCAGCACATCAAGGGATTGGGCGAGGACGGCGGCGGCTGGAAAGAGCTGTCCCGTCTAGCAGTCACCCGCACCTTCCTCGGCCACGAGTGCCTCTTCTGCAGCTACGAGGATCTGGTCAAGATGAAGCTAGCCGCAGGCCGCCCCCAGGACGAAGTAGACGTCAACAGCCTCAAAGCGGCCCGGGGAGAGGCTTAGCCCAGTCGCTCAGGCACCGCGCTGGCGGCGGCCCGCCTCCGCCACGCGAGACATGAACCGCGATAGCTCGAAGACCTGTTCGACCCGCTGCGCCGGCGTCAGCTCTCGGTAGTCCCTTTTCGACGCTGCGCGCTCAGCCTCTCCCTCGGGAGTCCAGTTGCCGATTCGCTGGTCCTTCTTCATGGGCCAAGCGTAGCGCCGACAGCGCCTCACACAACTTGGTCAAATGCACGTGAGGCAGCGATGTTTCACTCTCGGGGCAGAGCCTTGACATTCAGCGCGCCACGCGTGCGCTGCGCCGACTTAGCGTCGGCGCGATGTCATGGCCACCGCAGATCGGGCAGCTGTTGCCGCGCGCAGAGGAGGCAGTCGGAGTGCGATACAAGCTTGCCACCTATTCCCTGGATCCAGATCACCGCTTTGGCGGCCCAAAGGCCCAAGGCTTCGCCCGCATACTCGGGATCACCCCTGCCTCAATCGACTATCTCGAAGCGCAGATCCACGC
Organism: Solirubrobacterales bacterium; assembly: GCA_035318125.1. Classification (GTDB taxonomy): domain Bacteria; phylum Actinomycetota; class Thermoleophilia; order Solirubrobacterales; family 70-9; genus VAYN01. The sequence continues at coordinate 9,857 of DATHFL010000329.1, forward strand.
CGGCATCCGTGTGCACCCAATCGCAGCGGTTGTTGAGAACCGGCCATATGGCCTGAACTGTGTCGTCGAGTTTCCGCTTCGCGGGGTCGGCGCCTACCGACATCGCACGGCAAATCTGCGGACCATTTGGGAGGTACACGGGCTCGTCCATGCTCCTCGGTTGATCAACGCGTTTCTGAAGGTCTAGGCTGGTGCCGATGGCAATCGCACGGAAAACCAGCATCAGAGAGAACGACGTTGTGAAACTTGAGCGCGCCGTTGGACGGTGGCCGGCTGGCACTGAAGGAACCGTCCTCAGCGATCACGGCATCTCGAAGTTGATCGAGATCGCAGACGACCGAGGTCAAATGCTCGACCTCTTCGAGGTGCGCGAAGAGGACCTCAAGCTCGTCGCCCAACACCAACGTTAGAGAGGAGCCGCTAAGGCTGCGGCTGTTCGAACGTGTGCTGGTACTGCGTCGAGGGGCCGCTGCCGTAGATCGGCTTGAAGGGGGCCTGCTGGGTGCAGGGGGGGGCGGGGACGTTCGCGGTGCTGGTCTGTTCGGCGAAGGCGTATTTGATGATCCGTTTGAAGAGATCTTCTGCATTTTCTGCTTGGCTTTTTTTGACCCCGGGTTCCGGTTCGCTTTCGACGACGCGTTCGAGGAATGCCGGACTGCTCGGCGTGTTCTGATCCAGGGTCGCCACGATGCCGGTGGTGCACTGGCGGGTGTCGAATCCAGGCAGCCCTTCTGCGAGTCCTTCCGCCCACCGCGGCGGGCTGTAGGCGCTGTTGCGGTTGATCGTCAGGCGATTCATGTAGGTCGAAACGCTCTCGGGGTTCAGCGGCCCCATCGCCCGGAGGTAATGGAGCCTTTCGCCTTTCTCGTTTTCGACCGTGATGACCGCGTTGCTGGCGGCGGTGAGGTTGGCGAAGAACGAGGTGGCCTCGCGCCGGTAGAGCTTGAGGCCGACCAGGATCGGGTTGAGGTTGCGCAGGAACGGGTCGAGCGCCCTCAGCAACGGCGGGAATTCGTCGCGGAAGATCTTGCGGAAGGCGGCGAAGCCCTCGGGCGCCCGCTTGATCACCGGCCCCAGCCCTTCGAAGAAGGCCTTCGACTCGGGCGCCAGCTTCGAGAGCGAGATCAGGGTCGGCGAGAGCTGTTCGGCCGCCGGCACCAGCTGGCGCATCAGCGGGTTGGCGTTTTCCGAGAAGCCGCGCAGCCGGTGCAGGGTCAGCCGCGACTCGTCGAGGAAGGTCGGGAAGGCGCGGAAGAGCGCTTCGATGTCGCGGTTGCGCTTGGCGGTGGTGGTGAAGACCGCGTTCGAGTTGCGGATCAGGTCGGCCAGCTCGCCTTCTTGGCCGCGCAGCGCGCGGAAGGTGGTGGCGCCG
>DATHFL010000330.1:0-2407 GCA_035318125.1 Solirubrobacterales bacterium
CCGACCACCTTCGGCCTGCGCCTGGCCGGCTTCGCCTTCGAGGCCGACCGCAACCTCGCCCGCCTGGCCGATGCCTTCGAGCAGCTGCGCTTCGGCAAGCTCTCCGGCGCGGTCGGCACCTACGCCTCGGTGCCGCCGGCGGTGGAGGCGCGGGTGATGGAGAAGCTCGGCCTGCGGCGCGAGGAGGTGGCGACCCAGGTCGTCCCCCGCGACCGCCACGCCCAGCTGCTGGCGGCGATCGCGATCGCCGGCGGCGGCCTCGAGCGCTTCGCCACCGAGGTGCGCAACCTGCAGAGAACCGAGGTGCGCGAGGTCGAAGAGCCGTTCGCCGCCGGCCAGAAGGGCTCCTCGGCGATGCCCCACAAGCGCAACCCGATCCGCACCGAGCGAATCACCGGCCTCGCCCGCGTGCTGCGCGGCTACGCCAGCGCCGGGGTCGAGAACGTCGCCCTCTGGCACGAGCGCGACATCTCCCACTCCGGCGCCGAGCGGGTGATCCTCCCCGACGCCACCATCCTCGTCGACTACATGCAGGACCTCGCGGCCAAGGTCGCCGCCGGGATGAAGGTGAACGAGGAGCGGATGCGCGAGAACCTCGGCCTCACCCACGGAGCCCTCTTCAGCCAGCGCGCCCTCACCGCCCTGGTCGAGTCGGGGATGACCCGCGACGACGCCTACCGGGTCGTCCAGGAGAACGCCCAGCGCGCCTGGGACACCCGCACCGAGTTCCGCGACCTGCTCGCCGAGGCCGCCCCCGACCTCGACCTCGACGCCGTCTTCGACTACGACGCCTACCTCACCCACCTGCCCGAGGTCTTCGAGCGGCTGGAAGCGCTGAGGTAGGGTCGGGGCATGATCCTCTACACCTGCGGCCAGAAGACCTTCGGCCCCGGCGTGATGCACCCCTGCGCGAAAGCGGGGAAGGCGCTGGACGCGGCCGGCTACGAGTACGAGCTGAAGACGGTCGGCGGCTACCGGCTGATGCCCTGGACCTGGCGAAGCCGCAACGCCGACCGCGAGGAGGTCAAGCGGCTCAGCGGCACCAACGAGGTGCCGATCCTCGTGCTCGACGACGGCGAGGTGGTCTCCGGCTCCGGCGCGATCGCCCGCTGGGCGAAGGAGCACCCGCGCTCCCCCGCCAAGTCGGGCGGCTGACTCAGCCGAAGATCCCGTTCGCGATCAGCGCCACGATCACACCTATGGCACCCACGATGAGGGTGTGGTTCAGGCGATCAAGCCGATCATTGATTTGCACGAAATGGGAGTTGATTTCGCCGAAGCGAGAGTTGACCTCGCCGAAGCGCTCGCCCACTTCATCGAAGCGCCGGTCGACCTCATCGAAGCGCCGGTCGACCTCGCCGAAGCGCCGGTCGACCTCATCGAAGCGCCGGTTCATTTCCTCTTTGGTGGCCATACGGTCAAATCCCGCGTCCATTCGCCGGCTCAGTTCGTCCAGCCGCTCGTCGTTCCAGCTGTCCACGATCCCCTCCTTCTCCAGAAGTGCCTCCATGGGAGGAGTGTAGACGAAAAGCTTCGAAACGTGTTGTCAGACCGGGACCGGCTCGCGGGCCGACTGGCGCGCGGTGAGGACGACTGGCGTCCCGTCCTTCGGCGAGAGGGTGATGTTGCGGCGACCGGTGCGCTCGGGGCGCGGGTCGGCCTTGCGCAGCTCGCAGCGGGTCAGCACCTCCCGCAGGACGACCCGCATCTCGAACTCGGCGAAGGTGGCGCCGATGCAGCGGCGGACGCTGCCGCCGAAGGGGATCCAGGCGTAGGTGTCGGGGCCGTCCTCAAGGAAGCGCTCGGGCTTGAAGGCGAAGGGCTCGGGATAGATGTCAGCGCGGGTGTGGGTGAGCCAGATCGCCGGCGTCACGTCGGTCCCCTCCGGCAGGACCATGCCGTCGGCGACCAGCTCCTTGGAGAGGCGCCGGCCGGCCAGCGGGATCACCGGGCGCAGCCGCAGCGACTCGGAGATCGTCGCCCGCAGGTAGTCCTCCTCGCCCGCCGCCAGCGATTCGCACAGCCGCCCCAGCGCCGCCGGGTGGCGCAGCAGCAGGTCGAAGGTCCAGGCCAGCGCCGTCGCCGTCGTCTCGTGACCGGCGAGCAGCAGCGTCATCAGCTGGTCGCGCAGCTCTTTGTCCTCCATCCGGGTGCCGTCCTCGAACTCGGCGGTCATCAGCAGCGAGAGGATGTCCTCGCGCTCCTCGAGGTCCGGCCGCTCGCGGTGCTCGGCGATCTCGGCGAAGAGCAGCTCGTCGACTTCCTGCAGCTGGCGGTCGAAGCGCGCGAAGGGGCCGGGACCGCCGAAGCGCTGCAGGGCGAAGCCGAGCACCTGCCGCCCCGGCGAGGCGGTTTCGGTCAGCACGCTCGAGAGCACCTCCCGCAGCCGGTCGAGCCGCGGCCCGCT
>DATHFL010000331.1:0-3128 GCA_035318125.1 Solirubrobacterales bacterium
GACGGCCAGACGGCGCCGGCCCGGCCGCTGCCCGACGCCGACACCGCGCTCGAGCTGCTCGAGACGATGGCGCTGATCCGCCGCTTCGAGGAGGAGGCGGGGCGGCAGTACCAGCGGGCGCGGGCCGGCGGCTTCCTACACCTGGCGATCGGCGAGGAGGCGACGATCGTCGGCACCACCTCGGTGATGCGCGAGGAGGACTTCCTGATCGGGACCTACCGCACGCACGGCCACGCGATCGCCCGCGGCACCGAGCCGAAGCGGGTGATGGCGGAGCTGTTCGGCCGCGTCGACGGGACCAGCGGCGGCCGCGGCGGCTCGATGCACATCTTCGATGCCGAGAAGCGGTTCATGGGCGGCTACGGGATCGTCGGCGGCAACCTGCCGATCGCCGCAGGCCTCGCCCTCGCCTCCCAGTACAAGGGCGAAGACGCGGTCACCGTCTGCATGTTCGGCGACGGCGCCTCCAACACCGGCAACTTCGGCGAGACGATGAACCTGGCGGCGCTGTGGAAGCTGCCGGTCTTCTTCCTGGTCGAGAACAACCTCTACGGGATGGGGACCTCGGTCGAGCGCCACTCCGCCCAGACCGACCTCTCGAAGAAGGCCGAGGGCTACGGGATCACCGGCACCCGGATCGACGGGATGGACGTGCTGGCGGTGCGCGAGGGGGTAGCCGAGGGGATCCGGCAGGCGCGCGAGGAGCAGCGGCCGACCCTGCTGGAGGCCTTCACCTACCGCTACCGCGGCCACTCCGCCGCCGACCCCGAGGTCTACCGCGAGCGCGAGGAGGTCGAGGAGTGGCGGGAGAAAGACCCGATCGAGACCTTCGCCAAGCGCTGCGTCGAGGCCGACGTGCTGGGCGAGCGCGAGGTGCAGCAGGCCCGCGAGGAAGCCGACAAGGCGGTCGAAGCGGCGGTCGAGTTCGCCGAGGCCTCACCGGAGCCGGCGCTGGAGACGATGTACGAAAACCTCTACTCCCGCACCGAGCCGAGCGGCTGGTACGCGGTCGACGAGCGCAGCCCCGAGCCGCACCGCGGCGAGCGCGAGGACGAGATCCCCGCGGCCGCCCACGAGCTGGCCGAGGCCGGCGCCGCCTACGCGGGACAGCCGGCGGGCCCGCGTCCGAATCCCGCCACCCACGGCGACGCGCAGGAGGGGGTCGAGCCGCGGGTGAGCGCGGAGCGGGAGGCCGGCGACGAGCCCGAGGACGTCGAGGAGGGCGAGGGCTGATGGCGCAGCTGCGGATGCGGGAAGCGCTGCGCGACGCGATGGCCGAGGAGATGCGCCGCGACGAGGCGGTCTTCGTGATGGGCGAGGACGTCGGCGTCTTCCAGGGCGCCTTCAAGGTGACCGAGGGGCTGCTGGAGGAGTTCGGCGAGCGCCGCGTCCGCGACACGCCGATCTCCGAGAACACGATCGTCGGCACCGGCGTCGGCGCGGCAATGAACGGGCTGCGGCCGGTGGTCGAGTTGATGACGGTCAACTTCAGCCTCCTGGCGCTCGACCAGATCGTCAACCACGCCGCCGCGATCCCCTACATGTTCAACGGCCAGGCGAAGGTACCGATGGTGATCCGGATGCCGGGCGGCGGCGGCCACCAGCTCGGCCCCACCCACTCCCACAGCTTCGAGGCGCTCTACCTGCAGGTGCCGGGGCTGCTGGTCGCCTGCCCCTCGACCCCGGCCGACGGCAAGGCGCTGCTGAAGGCGGCGATCCGCGACGACAACCCGGTCGTCTTCATCGAGCACGAGAGCCTCTACGGCGCCCGGGGCGAGGTCCCCGAGGGGGACGGCGAGAACGGGGCCGAGCCGCTGCGCTTCGGCGAAGCGGCGGTGCGGCGCGAGGGCAGCGACGTGACGATCGTCGGGGTGCTGAAGATGGCGCACGTCGCCGAGGGCGCGGCGAGCCAGTTGTCCCACGAGCACGGGGTCGAGGCGGAGGTGATCGACCCGCGGACGCTGCGCCCGCTCGACCTCGACACGATCCTCGACTCGGTCCGCAAGACCAACCGCGCGGTGATCGTCGAGGAGGGCTGGCCGCACGGCGGCGTCGGCGCCAACCTCGCGACCCTGATCACCGAGCAGGCCTTCGACCACCTCGACGCCCCGGTCCAGCGGGTGACCGGCGCCGACGTCCACATGCCCTACTCCAAACGCCTCGAGCAGGCGGCGATCCCCCACGAGGAGCACGTCGTAAAAGCGGTGTTGGCGACGCTCGAGGGCGCGCGCTGAGCGGCCACAGTTGGCCGAATTTGCACTGAGCTTTTAAAAAACCTTGTGTACTCGGCAGGTACATGAGAGGGTGAGCTCACAGCAATTCCTGCGGGCGAGGAGGTGCGGCTGATGGGCATAGTCAAGAAAATCTTTGGGGTTCCGGAAGAACACCAAGAAGAAAAGAAGAAGCACGAAGTCGTAAAAGCACCCGAGTTCGACATCACCCAGTACGCGAAGAAACTGGGGGTGAGCATCGGGATCCTGATCGGGGCCGTGATCGCGGGCCTGAAGGCCGTGAAGGTGGAGGAGGTAACCGACCCCGTCCTCGTGGGGATGCTGGCCGTGGTCGCGGCGGCGATGCTTGGCATGAGCTTCGTGATGGCGGTCGACCTCGCCGCGCGCGCCTACCTGACCGGCGAGGGAGCGGCCGAGGAGACGGCCCCGGACGACGATCCGGCTGACGGGGACCTGATCCCTGCCACGCCGGGGACGATCGCCTGGCTGCAGGGAGAGGACGAGCCCCGGCCGGTGCTGGCGATGACCGGCGACGGCGAGAAGGTCAGCTCCTACCTCGTCGCCGCGGGCGCGAGCGTAAGCCGAACCGTCGGCGGGAAGACGGTCGGGGCGATCGACGGCACGCCGAAGTGGTTCCGCGCGGAGGAGATCCGCGCGATCCGCCCGGCGAAGTGGCCCTGAAAGGGTCGGGCCCCGATGGCCCCGGCCGCTGAGGAGCGGATGAGCGACCAGGAGGCGCTGGCGCGCCTGCAGGGGGTCAAGCACGTCGTCGTGGTGATGATGGAGAACCGGTCCTTCGACCAGATGCTGGGCTTCCTCAGCAAGCACGACCGGGTACCCGACGTCGATGGGCTGAGGGGCGGCGAGGTCAACTTCGACGAGGAGGGGCGGCCCTAC
>DATHFL010000332.1:0-5460 GCA_035318125.1 Solirubrobacterales bacterium
GGATCGGCGCGACGATCGGCGGCGCGATCGGGACCAAGGCCGTCACCGCCGCGGTCACCGCCGCCGTCCTCACCGCCGGCGCGGTCGAGGTCAAGCAGACGACCAGCACTCCCGTCGACCCGGCTCCGGCAGCCTCCGCGAAGATCTCGAAAGCCACGGGACACGCCCCGACCATCGCCGCAGCCGAAACCGCTCCCGTCGCCGAGCCGCATCCGCAGCCGGCCGAAGCGGTCGAAGCCGCGCCGATCCCGGCGCCCGAACCGGCCCCGGCCGCCGAAGAAGTGCCGGCGCCCGAACCGACCGCCGCCGCAGGCGAAGACGCCGGTCAGTCCAGCGCCGAAGGCGAAGTGACGATCGGCGACTCCGAGGCCGAGGGCATCACCGACGCGACTCCCTCCGAAGAAACTCCCGGGGCGCCGAAAAGCACCGGCACCATCGTCGTCACCACCGGCGGCAGCCCGCCGCCGCCCCCGCCCCCGGCGCCGAGCGAACCGGCGCCGGCCACCGCGCCGCCGCCCTCCGAACCGGCGGCCCCCACCGGCGGCGAAACGACGACGCCGGAAGCGGTCGTCTCGGGCACCACCGAAGTCTCGGGCACTACCGAAGGTCTGTGACCTCAGACGCTGTGCGTCTGCCCCGGCTCCAAGATCACGACCTGGGATGAGGTCTGCGACTCGACGTCGGCCTTGAAGGCCCCGGCGTCGGTCTCGATCGGCGGGAAGGTGTTGAAGTGCATCGGGATCACCGTCTTCGCGCCGACGAACTGGCAGGCGACGACGGCGTCGCGGCGGTCCATCGTGTAGTGGCCGCCGATCGGGACGAGGAAGACGTCGACGTCGCTGCGTTCGGCGATCAGCTTCATGTCGCTGAAGAGGCAGGTGTCGCCGGCGTGGTAGACGGTCGTCTCGCCGATCTTGATCACCAGCCCGCCCGCCGGGCCGACGACGATCCCGTGCTCGGAGCTGTAGGGGGCCTCTTCTGAGCCGGGCAGGGTGTTGGTGTGCCAGGCGGGGACGACGCTGACGTAGCCCCAGTCGAACTCGACGGTGCCGCCGAAGTTGGGGTCGCTGAGGTTCTCGATCCCCTGCCCCTTCAGCCATTCGGCGAGCTCCACCATGGCGATGCAGTGGGCGCCGGTGCGCTTGGCGACCGGGATCGCGTCCGCCATGTGGTCGGCGTGGCCGTGGGAGATCGCGATGTGGGTCGGCTCGACTTCCTCGGCGGTGTGGACCGCGGCCGGGTTGTTCGGCTTCAGGAACGGGTCGACCAGGACCGTGGTCGCACCCTCGCTCAGCTCGAAGCAGGACTGCCCGTGGAACTTGATCTCCATCTCAGCTCTCTCTTTCCGGTTCGGGGGGATCGGTCAGCTCTTCCTTCAGTGCCCAGCCGACGGCGACCCCGACCATCATTCCCATCCTCGCCTCCTCGGCGAGCAGGGCGCGGACGGCGGCGATCCGCTCGTCCGGGTCGGGCAGGGTGGCGGCCTTCAGCGTCTCCGCCTCGTGCGACTCGCCGAACCAGCCGCCCTCGGCCAGCGCGCTCGCCAGCACCTTCTGTAGCTGCGGGGCGGAGCGGGCGACGATGCGCTCGGCCGCGGAGAAACGCTCCGGGTCGAGCAGCCGCTCGATCGCGGCCTCCAACTCGCTCTCATTAGGCACGCTGAGAGCCTAGCCTGGGGGAGCCGCCCAGGGGGCTAATCGGCGCGGTGGAAGGCGGTCGAGGCCAACCCGGCGAGGGCGCCCACGGCGCCGCCGGCGAGGCCGGCGACGAAGCTCGCGGTGGGCACGAAGAGCGGCAGCGCGATCAGGACGACGGCGGCGACCGCGACCCCGATCGCGTCATAGTCCTCGCCGATCGCGCCCTGGACTTCGGCGCGGCGGATCGCGAACCAGGCGGCGAGGGCGCCGAGCGCCATCCCGTTGCCGCCGGCGAGGACGGTGAAGTCGTCCTGGGCGTTGGCGACGACGCTGGCGGCGAGCATCCCGAGGGCGCCGCAGGCGATCAGCAGCACCGCCGTCGGCAGGGTGCCGAGCCGGCGCTCGACCCCGGTCCCGAAGATCGCCAGGCCGACGGCGACGACGAAGAGGTAGCCGACGTCGACGTAGGCGAAGGGGGCGGTGAAGACCCGCCACCACTCGTCGCCGAGCGGGACGACGAGGCCGCCGAAGGTCGAGAGCGCGTCGCCGCTCGCCTTCTGGACCAGCAGCAGGACCGCCGAGGCGGCGATCGCCGCGATCGTCGCGTAGGGGCGGTCGGTGGAGACGGCGAAGCTCGGGCGGCCCGGCCGCGGGATGCGCCGCCGCCGGCGCGGGCGCTGCGCCTCCAGCGCGTCGCCGCGTCGCTCCAGCTTCGGCGCCCGCTTGCGCAACCGCGTCCCGCAGTAGGGGCACTCGGTGACGTAGGGACTGACCTCGGAGCCGCAGTTCTTGCAAATGACGCTGAGCTCAGTCTCGCTCATGCATTCGAGGATACCCGCCGCGTGCTAACGCCACTGCGGGCGCCGGTGGCATACTGCGGGGACACCCGTCTTCGAGGAGGAATTCACGTGGAGTTGAAGAGTCTGACCGAGCAGAAATCGCTGCTCGAGGTGCTGCCGCCGGGCAAACGCGCCCGCCTGCACCGTCTGCTGTTCGAGTTCGGTCCGGGCAACGGCACCCTGATGCTGCTGCCGATCGACCAGGGGATCGAGCACGGCCCCCGCGACTTCTTCCCCAACCCCGCCTCCAAGGACCCCGACTACCAGTTCCGCCTCGCCGCCGAGGCCGGTTATTCGGCCCTGGCGTGCCAGATCGGGATGGCCGAGAAGTACTACCCCGACTACGCCGGGCGGGTGCCGCTGATCCTCAAGGTCAACGGCAAGACCGACCTCCCCTCCTCCTCGAAAGCGCTCTCGACCTGCAACGCCAGCGTCGAGGACGGCGTCCGGCTCGGCGCCGACGCGATCGGCTACACGCTCTACGTCGGCTCGCCGCGCCAGGACGAGGACCTCGCCCAGCTGCGCCGCGTGCGCGAGGAATGCGACCGCTTCGGGATGCCGCTGGTCGTCTGGTCCTACCCGCGCGGCGAAGCGGTCGAGGCGAAGGGCGGCCAGAACTCCTTCTACGCGATCGACTACGCCGCCCGGATGGCGATGGAGATGGGCGCCGATGTGGTCAAGCTCAACATGCCGAAGATCGATCCGTCCAAGGACAAGGACGCTCCGGCGCCCTATAACGAGATGGAGGTCGACCAGACCGAGGCGATCCGCCAGTGCGTCGAGTCGGCCGGGCGGGCGCTGGTCGTCCTCTCCGGCGGCTCGAAGACCGACGACGAGACGGTCCTGACCAACACCCGCGACGTGATGCAGGCGGGCGGCTCCGGCGTCATCTTCGGCCGCAACGTCTGGCAGCGCGAGTGGAACGAGGCGCTGGCGATCATCGAGCAGATCAAGGAGACGCTGCTCTCGAACGTCCGCCGGACTCCGTAGTTGCGCTCAGGCAGGCGGGGCAGCTTCGTGCTGCTCCTCCTCGCCGTGGCGGTGCTGTCGAGGCCGTGGGAGTCGTGGGACGGGCTCTGGCGGGACCCACCGCCGCGCAGCGCCCGGGCCTACGTGGTGCGGGCGGTGGACGGCGACACGATCGAGGTCCGGGTCGGCGGCCGCGTCGAGGACGTCCGCTACATCGGCGTCGACACGCCGGAGACGGTGAAGCCGGGGGCGCCGGTGCAGTGCTTCGGACCGCAGGCCTCGCGCTTCAACCACCGCCTGGTCGAGCGACGGCGGGTGCGGCTGGTCTTCGACCGCGAGCGCCGCGACGTCTACGGGCGGCTGCTCGCCTACGTCTACCTGGGCGAGCGCTTCGTCAACGCCGAGCTGGCTCGGCGAGGGCTCGCCCGCACCCTCGTCATCCCTCCCAACGACCGCTTCGCGAGACGCTTCGAGCGGCTTCAGATGGCGGCTGCGCGGGCCGGGCGCGGCCTCTGGGGCGGCTGCTGATTGTGAGCGAATCGTGAGGAGTGCAAGATCTTTTGCTACGGTCCCCGCGGCCCCTGGGGCCACCTCCCTATGAGAATGCGACAGAGCATCTCCCAGTTCGAGACGGCCTTCGAGCAGGAGACCTACCTCGAGCGCCGCCGGCGCGAGCAGCTGCGCCGCCGTGCCGCCAACCGGTCGCGGGCGCGCAAAATCACCCGCGTCGAGCAAGAGGGGAAGGTCCGCTTCAGCGTCCTCGCCGTCTGCCTGACCGTGACCGTGGTCGTGGTCGTGGTGGCGATGTTCGAGGCTCTCGCCTTCCTGATGTCCTAGCGCCCCAGGCTCGCCGCGAACGAATGCCCTCCTTCAATAGACTCGCGCGCCGATGGCTCGACGCTCACTGAAGCCGCAGCTGAACCAGATCCGCGCCTGGGTCCACCAGGGCCGGACCGATGCCTGGATCGCCCACCAGCTCGAAGTCAGCGCCACCGAGCTGCGCGAGTTCCGCAAGCAGTACGACCTCTCGCCCGACGACGAGAACGCCGGCTCGAGCGAAATCGACCTCCGCGACGAGATCGAAGCGGAGATCGAGGCCGCGACCGAGGCCGAAGAGGCGGAAAAGGACGAGGGCGAAGACGAGGAGCGCGAAGACGACGAGGAGCGTGAGGAGCGTGAGGAGCGGTCCGAGTCCGCTCCCGGAGCCGGCCGTCGCCGTCGCCGCCGCCGCGGGCGCCGCGGCGGGCGCGGGCGCCGCAAAGAGATCGAGGCCACCTTCGACCACGGCGAGACCGACGGCTACGGCCTCTGGCTCGACCCGGCGGTCAAGGACAACCCCGTCTACGCCGAGCACTGGGCCGGCAAGCGCGACGTCACCGTCCGCATCGAGGCCGACCAGATCGTGATCCGCCGCGCCGGCGAGCCCCAGGGCCCGGGCGGCGAGCCCGACGACTCGGACGAGTAGCTAAACCGGCAGCTGCCTGCCGCCTGCGAAGTCCGTGGCTCCACGTAGGTAGAGCCAGAAGGCCGCGTCGGCGAGCGACTGCGCCTCGTCCTCGATCGCCGGCGCCACGTCGATCGCCACCTGCTGGCACCAGTCGGTGCCGCGGCCATAGAGCTCGGCCAGCTCGGCGGCGCTGAAGGTCGGCCCGATCCGCCGCCGCAGCTCGTCCCGGATTCCCTCGACGACCCGGTCGGCCAGCCGCCGCCGGCGCGGGTCCTCGATCGCTTGCAGCGCCCGCCGTCCCTCCTCCCACTGGAAGAGCGCGTTCTCCAAGGGATACGCCATTGGCCCGAGATTACCCCGCCGACTGCGCCGACAATCAAGGGACCAATCGCTCGGAGAGGACCAGGTGGACGTCGTCGCGCTCGGCGGCAAGCTCCTGCAGTCGTGGTGAAAATGCGACTCGGTCAAAGAAGTAGAGATGGGCACCAGGCGCCCCGAGCTCGCTGCGGATCGTCTCCAGCTTGTCGAGCTCACCCGCCTCGTGGACGTGGTCGGGGGTGGCGACGTC
>DATHFL010000333.1:0-8726 GCA_035318125.1 Solirubrobacterales bacterium
CGTACCTGGTGCGGGCCCGTCCCGCGCTCGCGACCCGCGGGCGGGGGAGCCCTGCACTGCTGCTGAACGCGCGCGGGGGGCGCCTGTCGCGGCAGAGCGCATGGCACGTCCTGCGGGGCGCAGCCGAGGTGTCCGGGCTCACCGCGGAGGTCTCGCCGCACACGCTGCGGCACTGCTTCGCCACCCACCTGCTCGCCGGCGGCTGCGACCTCCGCGCCGTCCAGGAGATGCTCGGCCACGCCGACATCGCCACCACGCAGATGTACACGCACCTCTCGGGCGACCGCCTCAAGGAGGTCTACTTCAGCGCCCACCCCCGCGCCAGCGATCCCTAAGCCACGGGGTGTCTGAGTTTTCCCACCATATTTGGGGGTCAAGTTCAGACACGTCAGGTAGAAATCCAGTGATGCCTGAGCTGCCGGAGGTGGAGACCGTCGTCCGGCAGCTGGAGCCGGAGGTGGGGGGGCACCGGATCGAGCGGCTGGAGGTGCTCGACCCGCGCTGGTCGCGGCCGGTCTCGCCGCAGGAGATGGGCGATGCGGTCAGCGGTTCCACGATCGAGCGCCTCGGGCGCCGCGGCAAGTACATCCTCATGGGGCTCGGGGGCGAGCGGACGCTGGTCATGCACCTGCGGATGACCGGCAACCTGGTCCTCAGGGAGGGGGAGGAGGTGCTCGACCCCTCCGAGGGGCGACGGCTGTACGAGAGCGAGCGTTCGACCGAGGAGCGCCACCTGCGCGCCCGCTTCGTCCTCGACGACGGCCGCGAGCTCTGGTTCACCGACCCGCGCCGCTTCGGCGAGGCCTTCCTGATCGAGGACGCGCGGCTGGAGGAGCGCTTCGCCAAGCTCGGCCTGGAGCCGTTCTCGCCCGAGTTCACGGCGCAGGCGCTGGGGGAGATGGCGGTGGGGCGGAAGGCGCCGCTGAAGTCGTTCCTGCTCGATCAGTCGGGCGTCGCCGGGGTCGGCAACATCTACGCCGACGAGGCGCTCTTCCGGGCCGAGCTGCACCCGCTCTCTCCCGCCGGGTCGATGAAGCCGGCGCACCTGGAGGCCCTGCGCGACGCAGTCGTCGCCGCTCTGGAGGCGGGGATCGACGCCGGCGGCTCCTCGATCGACGACTACCGCGACGCCCGCGGGGAGAGGGGGACGATGCAGGACGAGTTCCTCGTCCACACCCGCGAGGGGGAGGACTGCCACCGCTGCGGGGGGACGATCGTCCGCATCCTCGTCGGCGGCCGCTCCACCTACTTCTGCCCCGGCTGTCAGGTGCGGCTGCGGCGGCGGCCGAAACGCCGCGCCCGCAGGTAGCGTCCGATCCGTCGTTCATCTTTGGTTTCGTGGCCGGAGCTACGGTCAAGACCGAGGCAGTCGTCCTGCGCAGCATCCGCTACGGCGAGGCGGACCGCATCCTCCACCTCTACTCGAACACGCGGGGGAGGATCGGCGCGATCGCCAAGGGCGTGCGCAAACCGAAGTCGCGCTTCGGCGGCCGGCTGGAGCCGTTCTTCCGGCTCGACCTGATGCTCCACGAAGGGCGCAGCGACCTGCTGACGGTGACCGGCGCCACCACCGTCGACGGATATCCGCGTCTCCGTTCCTCCGGCCCTGCCCTGACCGCGGGCGCCCGCGCCTGCGACGCGGTGCTGCGGCTGCTCGACTCTGCCGAGCCGAACCCGCCCGCCTACAACCTCCTCTGCCGCTACCTCTCGCTGCTCGACGGGCCGGTCCAGGCACGCGCGGCAGAGCTGGCCACCGCCCTCTCCTTCCGGCTCAAGCTGGCGCTGGTCGCCGGCTTCGCCCCCGAGCTCGCCGCCTGCGCCCGCTGCGGCGAGGCCGGGCACCTGGCCGGCTTCTCCGGCGCCGCCGGCGGGGTCGTCTGCGGTAGCTGCGAAGGGGGTTCGTTCCCGCTCGGCGAGGAGGCGCACCGGTTCATGGTGGAGGCGCTGGCGAAACCGCTGGACGAAGCGCCCGAGGCCGAGCCGCGGGCGTTGCGGCAGGTGGAGCGGGCGGTCGGCGAGACGCTTGAGCACCATGCGCATGTGCAGTTGCGCGCTGCGGCCTAGGTCGGGAGGAGACGGGGGAGGGACTCCCCGGACAACAGCGGGGAGGGTCCGGTGAGCCCCTCCCCCGTCTCCTCGGCAGGGCGGTCGTATGATCGGCTGGTGCCTGCCACCGCCACGTTCTCCGATCGCATCTCTGCTTGGGAGGAGGAGTTTCTGGCTCCTCGGGCGACCAGGTCCTACCCTGCGAAGCGGCAGATCGAGGAGGCGGACAGTCCGTTGCGGACGCCGTTTCAGCGGGATCGCGATCGGATCGTGCATTCGAAGTCGTTCCGGCGCCTCAAGCACAAGACCCAGGTCTTCGTCGCCCCCGAGGGGGATCACTACCGGACCCGGCTTACGCACACGCTGGAGGCCTGCGGGATCGCCCGTACCGTCGCTCGGGCGCTCCGGCTCAACGAGGACCTGACCGAGGCGATCGGGCTCGGGCACGATCTCGGGCACCCGCCCTTCGGTCACGCCGGCGAGGAGGCGCTCGACGCGGCGCTGCGCGAGCGCTGCGGCGCCGGCTTCCGCCACAACGAGCACTCGCTGCGGGTGGTCGACGTGCTCGAGCGCGACGGCCAGGGCCTCAACCTGACCGAGCAGGTCCGCGACGGCATCCTCAACCACACCGGCTCGCGCAAGCCGGCAACGCTGGAGGGCCAGATCGTCAAGCTGGTCGACCGCGTCGCCTACATCAACCACGACATCGACGACGCCCTGCGGGCGGGGATCCTGCACCCGGGGGACCTGCCGGCGGAGGAGATCGACCTGCTCGGCCCGACCGGCTCGCAGCGGATCGACACCCTCGTCCGCGACATCGTCGAGCACTCCGAGGGCGCCGAGGAGATCAGCCAGGGCCGCGAGGTCGGCGGGGCGATGCTGCGCCTGCGCAAGTTCATGTTCGACCGCGTCTACCTGGGGCCGGAGGCGCGCGGCGAGCAGGACCGGGTCCAGCGGGCGATGCGCGGCCTCTTCGAGCACTACCTCGCCAATCCCGGCGAGATCCCCAGCCTCGATCCCGAGGCGAGCGATTGCCAGCGCGTCGCCGACTACATCGCCGGGATGACCGACCGCTTCTGCATCGCCAAGTTCACCGAGCTGACCGTCCCGGAAGAGTCGAGGTTCTGATGGCGCTGATCTCCGCGGAGAGCCTGGAAAGGGTGAAGCAGGCGGCCGACGTCGTCGAGGTCATCTCCGCCCACACCGACCTGCGCCGCCAGGGCGCCCGCTACGTCGGCCTCTGCCCCTTCCACGAGGAGCGCACGCCCTCCTTCTCGGTCGAGCCGCAGGAGAAGCTCTACCACTGCTTCGGCTGCGGGGTCGGCGGCGACGTGATCAAGTTCGTCGAGGAAAAGGAGGGGCTCGGGTTCGCCGAGGCGGTCGAGGTGTTGGCCGACCGCTACGGGGTCGAGCTGGAGCGCGAGCAGGAGGACCCGCAGGCCGAGAAGCGACGCGAGCGCCGCCGCCGCCTCGAACAGCTGCTCGACCGCAGCGCCGCCTACTACGCCAACTACCTCTGGGAGTCGGAGGAGGCCGGGAAGGCGCGCGACTACCTCGCCGGGCGGGGTCTGCGCGAGGAGGTGCTGCGCGCCTTCGGCGTCGGCTTCGCCCCCAGCGCCTGGGACAAGATCCTCGTCCGCGGTCAGCAGGCGGGCTTCGGCGTCGATGAGCTGCGCGCCGTCGGCCTGGCTCAGCGCGGGCGCAGCGGCGGCGAGTACGACCGCTTCCGCGAGCGGATCATGTTCCCGATCCGCGACCGCCGCGGCCGCGTGCTCGGCTTCGGCGGCCGGGCGATGCGCTCCGACCAGGGCGCCAAGTACGTCAACACCGCCGAGACCGACTTCTTCCACAAGAGCCAGATCCTCTACGGCGTCGACCGCGCCAAGGCGGCGATCGCCAAAGCCGGGCGCGCCGTCGTCGTCGAGGGCTACACCGACGTCCTCGCCCTGCACCAGGCGGGGGTCGAGGAGGCGGTGGGGGTGATGGGGACGGCGATCACCGGCGAGCAGGTGGCGGCGCTCTCGGGGATGGTCGAGGAGGTGGTGCTGGCGCTCGACGCCGACTCGGCCGGCCAGGAGGCGATGCTGCGCGCCCAGCGGGTGGCGGCGGGGCGGCGGATGCGGCTGCGGGTGGCGGCGATGCCGGCGGGAGAGGACCCGGCCGAGATGATGGCCGAGGAGGGCGGGCCAGAGCGCTTCCGGGCGCTGCTCGACGGGGCCCAGGAGCTGACCGCCTTCCAGGTCGGGCTGGTGCTCGACCGCACCGACGTCGGCTCCCCGGTCGAGCGCGACCGGGCGCTGGCCGAGGTGGCGCCGGTGCTGGCCGGGATGGGGGAGACGGCGAGCCGCGACGACCTTGTCCGCAGGGTCGCCGAACGACTCGACCTGGAGCCGGCGATGGTGATGGGCCGGGTGGTCGCCGCGACCCCGGCGAGCGGGGGGGCCGAAGAACCGTCGCCGGACCCGGGCCGGGCGCCTGCACAGCCAGCGCCGCGGCAGGGGATGGAGCTGACCTCGCGCGAGCGGCGTGAGCGGGCGCTGCTGGCGATGTGCATCGCGATTCCGGCCGAGGGCAGGGAGTACCTGGCCCGGCTCACCGAGGCCCACCTCTCGCCGACCGGCCTCCGCGCCGCCGCCTGGCTGCGCGAGCACCGGGAGGACCCCGCCTCGAACCTGCCCCACGACGACGACGAGCTCGCCGGCCTGATCGCCGAACTGGTGATCATGTCCAGCGAGGAGCCCGCCTCCCACGAAGCGATGGAGCTCAACTTCCTGCTCCTCGACCAGCGCCGCCTCGAGGACGAGATCGCCGCCGCCGGCGAGCGCGGCGACTACGAGCGCCGCGCCGCCCTCAGCCGCGAACGCGCCGCCCTGGTCGAACGGATCGCCCACGCCGAGCGCCCGGCGGGCACCGTCTAGGCCGCATCTTTCTGTCTGCGACGCCTGCGATGATGGCGTCGTGGACAAAGAGTTCCTCGAAGAGTGCCTGGCGGAGGGAATGTCGCTCGCGCAAATCGGCAAACGCGTCGGCAAACACGAATCGACGGTCAGTCACTGGATGAAGAAGCACGGGCTGGTGGCGGGACAGGCGGAGAAGCATGCGGCGAAGGGAGCGCCGGCGAAAGAGGACTTGGAAAGGCTTCTTGCCGCGGGGCTATCGCTCAGGGAGGTTGCCGACCGGATGGATCGCAGCCTGGCAACGATCCGCCACTGGATGCGGCGATATGACCTCAAGGCGAATCCTCGCCGCAAGCGGGGTTCAGAGGGCGAAGGGCGGGAGATCGTGTCCCGGTGTAGATACCACGGGGAGACGCAATTCGTCCGCGAGGGTCGGGGTTACTACCGCTGCAAGCGATGTCGGGTTCAGGCAACTGGGCGACGTCGGAAAGCCACCAAGCGCATCCTGGTCGAGGAGGCAGGAGGCAAATGTCTTCTTTGCGGCTATTCGCGCTGCTACCGGGCGCTGGAGTTCCATCACCTCGACCCGGCAGCGAAGGAGTTTCAGCTGGCCCACCGAGGCCGAACCCGGTCACTCGCCAAGCTGCGAGCGGAGGCGAGCAAGTGCGTGCTCCTCTGCTCCAACTGTCATGCAGAGGTAGAGGCAGGAATCACCGCGGTGCCGCTAAATTCTGTTGCGGATACTGATCCGGGGTAGTTCACTCGGCATAACACGATCCGGGGTAGCTCAACAGGAAGAGCGAACGGCTGTTAACCGTTAGGTTGTGGGTTCGAGTCCCACCCCCGGAGCTTCTTACGCGGCGATCTTCCTCAGCGCTAACCGCTCGACCAGCTCGGCGCCCTTTGCCGCACCGTCGTTCTCGCGCCCCCAGGCGGCGATCTCTTCGGCCTTCGCAGCGAAGCTCGGCTCACGCAGCAGCCGCCGCGCCGACCACCTCAGCGGCGCCGGGCGGCAGAGACGCCATGGCAGCGAGAGGCCGGCGCCGGCCCAGGCGACGCGCATCGCGGTCTCGCTCATGTCGCCGATGATCGGGCAGACGAGGACGGGGGTGCCGGCGCCGAGGGCGCGGGCGACGGTGCCGTGGCCGCCGTGGGAGATCACCAGGGAGGCGGCCGGCATCAGCTGGCTGTAGCTGAGCCATTCGACCAGGACGGCGTTGCCGGGGACCTCGATCGGGTGCTGCGGTGCGACCCGGTTGGTCGTCGCCACCACCCGCACCGGCTCCTGCGCCAGCGCCGCCAGCGCCGTCCGCACCAGGTGGTTGTCGGAGTCGTGGGCGGTGCTGGGGGCGACGAGGACGAGCGGGTCGTCACCGGGCGGCAACTCGATCTCCGGGTGCGGGAGCTCGAAGGTCATCGGCCCGGTGATCTCGACCCCCGGTGGCCACTGGCGTGGGTACTCGAGCTGGGGGTAGGTGGCGACCAGGGCCAGGTCGGGGCTGATGCCGCCGTGGAAGCGGTCGATCGGCGCCAGGTCGAGGCGCTCCCGCTGGACGTTGAGGTCGCGGCGCCCCTGCTCCAACCCGATCCGCAGCGCCCGGTCGTGCCCGTAGCGCCAGACGGCCCGGCCGAGGCGGGTGCGCGGCGGCCGCAGCCCGATCGCGAAGAACGGCAGCCCCGGCTCGACCACCGGGTAGATGTGGGGGATCAGCGTCGCCAGCGGGACGCCGGCGCGCTCGGCAGCGAGGGTGGGGGCGAGGGTGAGGATGTCGCTGACGACGACGTCGGGGCGGAACTCCTCCAGCAGCGGCTGCAGCGCCTTTGCCGCCTCGGCCGCGTGCTGGCCTTCCTCGGAGTCGGGGTCCGGCGGCGGGAACATCCGGTATTCCTCGGCCGCAGCAAAGCCCAACCCGGCGCCCTGTACGGCCTCCCGCCGCTCCTCCCAGGTCTCGATCACGACCTCGTGGCCGCGCGCCTTGAGGGCCTTGCCGAGAGCTATGGCCGGGAAGACGTGGCCTGCGTCACCGAAAGCCGCCACCAGGATGCGCATTGACGAGTTCCTGGGGTCGCCAGGCAAGGACGCAGGGAGCGTTAATGGCAGCGCCATTTACGCGACCGAGGACGCCGGATGGCGGCGCCAGGGACCGTCAGGGAGTGTCAAGCCCCTCACCGGGGCGCGTGAACACGATCTCGGGGATGTGGCAGTTGCGTGAGGTGCGGAGCAGGAAGCGGACCGCCTCGCCGAGGTCCGTGGGCCGGATCATCTCCTCGGGCGGGATCTGGCCCTGGACGAACTCGGTCATCGGCGTCTCGACGAAGCCCGGCGCCAGCGCCGTGCACTGGATGCCGGCGCCGCCGGCCTCCCGGTGGGTCGACTGGGTGAAGTTGATCACCGCGGCCTTGGTCGCGGCGTAGATCGAGAGCCAGGCCTGGCCGCCCTTGCCGGCGATCGAGGCGGTGTTGACGATCAGCGCCTTGCCGTGCTCGGCACCCGCCTCGCGCAGCATCGGCAGCCCCTCGCGCGTCCCCAGGATCAGCGCCCGCAGGTTGACCGCGAGCTGCATGTCGAGGTGCTTGGTCTGGATCTGCTCCATCGGCGCCCCGATCCCGACTCCGGCGTTGTTGACGAGGACGTCGAGGCGGCCGTACTTCTGCCGGTGGGCGGCGAAGATCGCGACGACGTGGTCCTCCTCGGCCATGTTGGCGGGGATGGCCTCGATCTCGAAGCCTTCGCCGCGCAGTCCTTTGGCGGCTTCCTCCAGCTTCTCGGGCCGGCGGGCCGAGACGGTCAGCGCGTAGCCCTCTTCGCCGAGCGTCCTCGCGATCGCGAGGCCGATCCCGCTCGATGCTCCCGTCACCAGTGCCGCCCGCTCCGCCATCTCCGTCTCCTTCTGTCGAGAACCCCGCGCACCCTATCTCTCCATAACATGCCGCCGATGCGTGCCCCCCGCCTCGCCCCGACGGCCCTCTGCCTGCTCGCGGCCGGGGGCCTGATCGCCGGCTGCGGGGGCGATTCTGAGAGCGGGTCGACCTCAACTTCGCCCGAGGGCGCCGAGAGCCGCCCGGCGCCGCCGAAGTCGGAGTTCCCCGCGCCGGAAGGGAGGACGCTGCGGCAGGTGCTGAAGGCCGCCGACGGACCCTCGGAACTGGTCGTGACGCCGGCCGCCGTCGTCTTCTACCCCGGCCAGAACCGCTACCCCTTCGGCGTCTTCGACCGCGACCGCGGCCCGGTCTCCGACGCCGAAGTGGCGATCTACTACGCCAAGGTGCCGACCCCCAAGCGGGCGAAATCCAAGCCCGGCAACCGCGGCCCGGTCGCGAAAGCGGAGGCGCAGGCGCTCGACCAGCCCGCCGTCGGCCCGTTCCCCGCCGCGATCGAATCGCTGGCGACCAAGTCCGCCTTCCGCTCGCAGACCACCGCCGAAGACCCCGACGCCGCCGGCGTCGTCTACTCGACCCAGCTTCGCTTCCCGGGCAGAGGTGACTGGCGCATGGCGGCGATCCTCAGGGAAGACGGGGAGCTGAAGGGGACGCTTCTGCCCAGCGTCGTGGTCGGCGAATTCGAGAAGATCCCGAAACCGGGCCGAAAAGCTCCGGTTATCCATACGCCGACCGCGCAGGACGCGGGCGGGGACCTGTCGAAGATCACGACTCGAATCCCCCCGGACACCCAGAACAAGGTGGATTACGCGGAAGCGCCGGGAAAGGAACCGATCGTGCTCTTGTTCGCGACCCCCCAGTTCTGCCAGAGTCGGGTCTGCGGTCCCGTCGTTGACGTGGCGG
>DATHFL010000334.1:0-6333 GCA_035318125.1 Solirubrobacterales bacterium
GGCCGGCCGGGTTCGCGATCGAGCTCGGCGAGGAGATCGAGCTCGGCGCGGTCGCCGGCGACCTCGTCGCCGCCGGCTACGAACGGGTCGAGCAGGTCGAGGAGCGCGGCCAGTTCGCGGTCCGCGGCGGCATCCTCGACGCCTTCCCGGCGACCGAGGAGCGGGCGGTGCGGATCGAGCTGTTCGGCGACGAGGTCGAGTCGATGCGCTGGTTCTCGACCTTCACCCAGCGCTCGCTCGGCGAGGCGCAGCGGGTCGAGCTGGCGCCGGCGGCGGAGATGGACGCCGAGCACCGCGAGCTCGCCGAGCTGGCGGCGATGGCCGCCGCGGAGGAGGGCGGCGAGCCCCCGAGCCTCGCCGAAGTCCTGCCGCTGGAGCACTTCCGGGCGCCGCTGGAGCTGGTCCCCGCCGGGGCCGCGGTGGTCCTGGTCGGGGAGGAGGAGATCGAGCCCGCCCTGCGCGACCACTGGGAGGACGCGACGACGGCGATGCACGCCGACGACGCCCAGCACCTCTACGTCGACGTCGCCGCGCCGCTGGCCGAGCGCGCCGCCCTCTCGCTGACCGGCGCCGGCGAGGAGGACGAGGACGCCTTCCGCGCCGCCCGCGCCGAGTCCCCCGCCCGCAGCGTCAAGGAGGCCGAGGGCGAGCTGGAGAAGCTGGTCCGCTCCGGCTACCGCACCGTCGTCGCCTTCGACAGCCGCGGCGAGGCCGAGCGCACCCGCTACGGCCTCGACCGGCTCGACGCCCGCCTGCTCGAAGGCGGCCACCTCTCTCCCGACCCCGGCCTCGCCTTCGCCGAGGCGCGCCTGCGCGAGGGCTTCGTCAGCCCGGAGCTGAAACTCGCCGTCTACCCCTTCCGCCGCCTCGTCCACCGCCGCCGCGCCGAGGAGCCGGCGCCAGGCGCCGGCCGCGGCCGCCTCGCCTTCGGCGAACTGCGGGTCGGCGATTACGTCGTCCACGAGGACCACGGCGTCGCCCGCTTCGCCGGCTTCGAGACCCGCGAGGTCGGCGGCGTCACCCGCGACTACCTCTACCTCGAATACAAGGGCGAGGACCGCGTCTACGTCCCCACCGACCAGCTGGCGAAGCTGAGCCGCTACGTCGGCGCCGGCGGCGAACCGTCGCTCTCGGCGCTGGGCGGCAAACGCTGGCAGAACCTGAAGGCGCGGGCGCGCAAGGCGGCCGGCGCCCTCGCCGGCGAGCTGCTCAACCTCTATGCCGAGCGGCGCGCCCGCAAGGGCCACCCCTTCCCGCCCGACGGCGAATGGCAGATCGCGATGGAGACCGCCTTCCCCTACCGCGAGACCGCCGACCAGATCGAAGCGATCGAGGCGGTCAAGGCCGACATGGAATCGGAGCGGCCGATGGACCGGCTGGTCTGCGGCGACGTCGGCTTCGGCAAGACCGAGGTGGCGCTGCGGGCCGCCGTCAAGGCCGCCTCCGACGGCAAGCAGGTGATGGTGCTGGTGCCGACGACGATCCTCGCCCAGCAGCACTTCGGCACCTTCCGCGAGCGGCTCGCCGACCTCCCCTTCCGGGTCGAGGGGGTCTCGCGGCTGCGACCGGCGGCCGAGGTGAAAGCGGTGCTGAAGGACTTCGGGGCGGGCAAGATCGACGTCCTGATCGGCACCCACCGGCTGCTCTCCCGCGACGTCCGCGCCAAGGACCTCGGCCTCGTCGTCGTTGACGAGGAGCAGCGCTTCGGGGTCAAGCAGAAGGAGCTGCTGCGGCAGCTGAAGCTGAAGGTCGACGTGCTGGCGCTTTCGGCGACGCCGATCCCGCGCACCCTGCAGATGAGCCTGGCGGGGCTGCGCGACATCTCGGTGATCGAGACGCCGCCGGAGGGGCGGCGTCCGGTCCGCACCTACGTCGGCCCCTACGACGAGGACCTCGTCCACAAGGCGATCCAGCGCGAGATCGAGCGCAAGGGGCAGGCCTTCGTCCTCCACAACCGGATCGACTCGCTGCCGGAGGTGACCGAGCGGCTGCGGGCGCTGGTGCCGGGAGGGCGCTTCCTCGAAGCGCACGGGCAGATGGACGAGAGCGCGCTGGAGGAGACGATGCTCGCCTTCCTGCGCGGCGAGGCCGACTGCCTGGTGACGACGACGATCATCGAGTCCGGCCTCGACATCCCGACCGCGAACACCCTGATCGTCGAGCGCGCCGACCAGCTCGGGCTCTCGCAGGCCTACCAGATCCGCGGCCGGGTCGGGCGCTCCCGCGAGCGCGCCTTCGCCTACCTGCTCTACCCCTCGGCCGAGGCGCTGAGCGAGGAGGCGGCGGCGCGGCTCTCGACCCTCGCCGACCACACCGAGCTCGGCTCCGGCTTCCGGATCGCGATGCGCGACCTCGACATCCGCGGCGCCGGCAACCTGCTCGGCGACGAGCAGTCCGGCCACGTCGCCGCGGTCGGGTTCGAGCTCTACTGCCAGATGATCGACGAGGCGGTGGCCGAGGCCGCCGGCGGCGAGGAGGAGCGCGAGGGGACGCCGGAGCCGGTCCGCCTCGACGTTCCGGTCGACGCCTACCTGCCGGCCGCCTTCGTCCCCTTCGAGGCGGCGAAGATCGACGTCCACCGGCGCATCGTCGCCGCCCGCGAGCCGGGCCAGCTGCGGGCGATCCGCGACGAGCTCGAGGACCGCTTCGGGCCGCTGCCGCCGCAGGCCGAGAACCTGCTGAAGCTGCAGCGGGCGCGGATCGAGCTGGGGCTGGCGGGGGCGCGCAGCGTCGAGTTCCGCGGCGGCCGCCTCAGCGTCACCGGGGTCGAACTCGACTCCGCCGCGGCCGGGGTGCTGGCCGAGCAGGTCCAGGGCGCGGTCTACGAATGGCGCGAGCAGACGGCGGCGGTCCGCGTAGCGGGCGACCCCGAGGAGCGCCTCGCCGCGGTGCTGGCGATGGCCGAGGGGCTGCGGGAGGCGCGGCGGGCGGTCGAGCCCGCGGCCGCCTGAACGGCCCTACGGCAACCGATTTGACTATGCTGCCGGCTTCGTGGGAGCGAAAGCTGGGCAGAGAGGCAATACCGCCGGTCGCCAGCGCTTGGCGCTGATCCTCTTCGGTGCCCTGCTCGCGCTGCTGTTCATCGGCTTCGCGGTGGCGCAGGGGATCACCCCCCCGAGCGTCCCCTCGGACGACGTGGCGATCGTCCAGGAGGTCCCCGACGACATCTCCAGCATCAGCAAGAAGGAATTCGATCGCGCGATCGCGCGGCAGGTCGCGCAGGCGAAACTGAAAAAAACGCCGGCGCCGGGCAGCGACAAATACGAAGAACTGAAGAAAGCGGCGCTGGGCGAAATGCTGGACGAAATCTGGCTCCAGGGCGAGGCGGAAGAACTCGACCTCACCGTCACCGACAAAGAAGTCGAAGACGAACTCGCCAACATCAAAAAAGAAAGCTTCCCCACCCCGAGCGCTTACAAAAAATTCCTCGAAGAATCGAAGTTCACCGAAGCTGACGTCGACGCCCGGATCAGGCTGCAGAAGCTGAGCGCCAAGATCCAGGAAACGGTCAGCGGCGAAGCGCCGAAACCCTCGAGCGCCGAAATCGAGGACTACTACGAGGCCGAAAAGGCGACCCAGTTCACGACCAAAGAAAGCCGCGACGTTCGCCTCGTCATCAACAAAGACAAAGGCAAGGTCGAAGAAGCCAAAGAGGCGCTGGAAGAAGACAACTCGGCCGCCAACTGGAAAAAAGTCACGGCCAAATACTCGACCGACCCGACCAGCAAAGCCAAAGGCGGGCTGCAGGAAGAAGTCACCGAAGAATTCCTCAAAGGGCCGCTGAAAACGGCGATCTTCGGCAGCGCCACCGGCGAACTCGTCGGCCCGGTCAAATTCGAAACCAACTGGTTCCTGGTCGAACCGGTGAAACTGAACCCCGGGAAAGTCCAGACGCTGGCCGAAGCGAAAGCGCAGATCGAAGGAGCCCTGGAACAGGAAATACAGCAGGAATTCTTCGCCGAATTTGTCGCCGACTACCAGTCGAAGTGGACCTCGCGGACCTACTGCGGCGACGATTACCTCTTCGAACGCTGCGCCAACTTCGTCGGCTCCGGCCACCCGGCCAACGCTTCGCCCGCCTGCTACGAAGCGGACCCGAAAACGCCGGCGACCGAATGTCCCTCGCCGGTGACCCCGATCTCTCCGGCCCTGCCCGGCAGCATCACGGTGCAGAAACCGAAAGGCGAACCGTTTCCGCAGCGGCCGCTGCCGGAAAGCACGCCCGAACAGGGCGAAAAAGTCCCGACGCCGCCCCCGGTCCCGCAGGGCGAATAGCGCGCCGCGTCCCGCCGGGGCCGGTGAATAGACTGGCGCGCCCGTGAGCACGATTTCCTCGATCCACGCGCGCCAGATCCTCGATTCGCGCGGCAACCCCACCGTCGAGGTGGAGGTGGTTCTGGAGTCGGGAGCGCGGGGGATGGCCGCCGTCCCCTCCGGCGCCTCGACCGGCGAGTTCGAGGCGGTCGAGCTGCGCGACGGCGGCGACGCCTGGGCCGGCAAGGGCGTCGGCCGCGCCGTCGCCAACGTCAACGGCGAGATCGCCGCCGCCCTGACCGGGGCGCGCGCCGCCGAGCAGGGCGCGCTCGACCGGACGATGATCGAGCTCGACGGCACCCCGAACAAGGGCCGGCTCGGCGCCAACGCGATCCTCGGCGTCTCCCTGGCCGCCGCCAAGGCCGCCGCGGCCGACTCGGGGCAGCCGCTCTACCGCTACCTGGCGGAGCTCTACGGCGGCGGCGAGCCGAGCGTCCTGCCGGTGCCGATGATGAACGTGCTGAACGGCGGCGCCCACGCCGACAACTCGGTCGACTTCCAGGAGTTCATGGTCGTCCCGGCCGGCGCCGCCAGCTTCTCCGAGTGCCTGCGGGTCGGGGCCGAGGTCTTCCACGCGCTGAAGAAGTCGCTCTCCTCGCAGGGGCTCTCGACCGCGGGCGGCGACGAGGGCGGCTTCGCGCCCAACCTCGACTCCAACGAGGCGGCCCTGCAGGCCGTCCTGGGCGGGGTCGAGGCGGCCGGCTACGAGCCCGGCCGCGACGTCTTCATCGCCCTCGACCCGGCGACCAGCGAGGTCTTCGACGGCTCCTCCTACGTGCTCGAGCACGAGGGCCGCACGCTCTCCTCCGCCGAGATGGCCGCCTATTGGGAGGACGCCTGCTCGCGCTACCCGATCGTCTCGATCGAGGACGGGATGGACGAGGAGGACTGGGACGGCTGGAAGCAGCTGACCGAGCGCCTCGGCGAGCGGGTGCAGCTGGTCGGCGACGACCTCTTCGTCACCAACCCGGAGCGCCTGCGCCGCGGCATCGAGCTCGGCGTCGGCAACTCGATCCTCGTCAAGGTCAACCAGATCGGCACCCTGAGCGAGACGCTGGAGGCGATTCGCACGGCGCGGGACGCTGGCTACACGGCGGTGATCTCGCATCGCTCGGGGGAGACCGAGGACACGACGATCGCCGACCTCGCCGTCGCCACCGGCGCCGGCCAGATCAAGACCGGCGCCCCCTCGCGCTCGGACCGGGTCGCCAAGTACAACCGGCTGTTGCGAATCGAGGAGGAGCTGGGCGACGCGGCCGAGTTCCCCGGCTTGAACGCTTTCGTCCAGCGCTCCTAAATGGAGGAAAGCGGGGCCCGGCCGCGTAGCACCGGGTATGGCAGCAAGCGCGCGCGCCCGCAGAGCGGCACCCGCCCGCAGGCGTCCGGCCGCTCGCAAGGTCCGCCCCGCGGCGCGCAGGGGGCCGAGCCGGATCAAATGGGACCGGGTCGGCCGCATCGCCCTCACCGTCGTCCTCTTCGCCGTCTTCTACTCGTACCTGAACCCGGCGATCGACTTCGTCAACACCTACACGAGCACGAGCGCCGCGAAGGAAAAGCTGCACGTGCTGCTGGACGAAAACCGCCAGCTCCACAACCGCATCCAGTCCTCCGAGGACGTCGTCGTGGTCCAGCACGAGGCGCGCGCCCAGGGCATGGTCGCCGAAGGCGAGACGCCGGCCGTGATCCGCGGCGACCTCGGCGGCTGACGCAGCGGTCGGGGGCAGACCATGGTTGACCTCGGCGGCTACCTCCTGGGGGCCATCCAGCTGGCCCTCGTCGTCATTCCGATCGGGTTTGGCGCTTACCGGCTGCGGCAACGTCTTCTGCCAAGCTGGCAAGGAGCTTCAGCTCGTCTGATCGAGTCGATCGTTGCTGTCGCGCTGATCATCTGGATCTCCGAGCTTTTGGGAGCCGTTGGACTCTTCTACGCGGGGGCGTTGATCGGGGCGGCGCTGTTGGTCGCAGGGATCTTGGTGCTCTGGCCGGCGGGTCCTGTCTCCGATCGGGGGCTCTCCCTAC
>DATHFL010000335.1:0-7805 GCA_035318125.1 Solirubrobacterales bacterium
CGCTGGATCGAGACCTACGAGATCAACATGGCCGGGGTCGCCGCCACCCTGCTCTTCTCGGCCGGAGGCGCTGGCGGGGTCGCGCTCACCTACTGGGCGCTGCGCAAGGCGGGGATGGTGCGCCGCGAAGTCGCCCGCCGCATGGTCGCCTTCGTCTCCCTTCACTACCTCTTCTACCCGATCGCCCTGATCGTCTTCGGGATCCTGCTGCGGACCGGGGTGATGAACGGCAAGAGCTCGGTCGAGCTGACGATCATCCCGGCGGCGGTCGCCGGCCTGCTGCTGATCGTCGGGGTGCTGATCACGCTGATCCCGGCCGACGCGGAGCAGCGGCTCGCCCGCTTCGCCCATAGCGAGCGCTCCCGGCACTGGCTCCGCAACGCGGGCAAAGTGCCAGCGACCCTGGGAGAAGGGTTCCGCTTCGCCCTCGGTCTCTTCGCCCACCCCTCGCGCGGCGGGCTCGCGGTGATCGGCGCCGCTGGCTTCTGGGCGGCCAGCATCGGCGTGCTCTGGGCCTCCTTCCACGCCTTCGGCGTCCAGGTGCCGCTGGCGGTCGTCGTCCAGGGCTTCTTCCTCGGCATGGTCGCCAACCTCTTCCCGCTGGCGCCGGCGGGGGTGGGGGCGGTCGACGCCGGCATGATCGGCGCCTTCGTCCTCTTCGGCATCCCCGAGGAGACGGTCTTCCCGGCGGTCCTGATCTTCCGCCTCGTCTCCTTCTGGATGCCGATCCCCCCCGGCATCTTCGCCTTCTTCCAGCTCCGCCACACGGTCCACCGCTGGGAACAGGAGGGCCTGCCGATCGACCGCGGCGGCAAGCCCCGCTCCGACCTCGAGCCAGCGGTCGGCTAGCGAACTGCATCAAGTTTTACCCCTGGCAGGTAGGAAATTTGATGCAGTTCGGGGGAGGGGGTACTATAAAAAGTAAAGTAATAGACTTCAGGCGGCGGATATGGCTGAGAGCAAGAAGGTCGAGAACGTAATCATCATCGGCGGGGGGCCTGCGGGATACACCGCGGCGCTCTACACCGCGCGCGCCAACCTGGAGCCGCTGGTCTTCGAGGGCTTCCAGTGGGGTGGGCAGCTGCAGAACACGACCGAGGTCGAGAACTACCCCGGCTACCCCGACGGGATCATGGGCCCGGAGATGATGGCCCAGTTCCGCGCCCAGGCCGAGCGCTTCGGGACCCGCTTCGTCACCGACGACGTCGACCGGGTCGAGCTCTCCGACGGCGGCGTCCAGAAGGTCTTCCTCGGCGACGAGGAGCATCGGGCGAAGACGGTGATCCTGGCGATGGGGGCGGAGCCGAAACGGCTCGGCGTCCCCGGCGAGATCGAGCTCGGCGGCCGCGGCGTCTCCACCTGCGGCGTCTGCGACGGCGCCTTCTTCAAAGACCAGAAGGTGATCGTGATCGGCGGCGGCGACTCGGCGATGGAGGACTCGATCTTCATCTCCAAGTTCGCCAGCGAGCTGACGATCGTCAACCGCCGCGACGAGTTCCGCGCCTCGAAGATCATGTTCGAGCGGGCGCGCGAGAAGGACAACATCTCCCTCAAGACCCCGTTCACGGCGGAGGAGTTCGTCGCCGGCGAGAGCGGCAAGCTGGAGAAGGTCCGGCTGCGCAACGCCGAGACCGGCGCCGAGGAGGAGCTCGAGACCGACGGGGCCTTCGTCGCGATCGGCCACGTCCCGAAATCGGAGATCGTCAGGGACCAGGTCGAGACCGACGAGGACGGCTACATCGGCACCGAGCCCGGTTCGACCCGCACCAACCTCGGCGGCGTCTTCGCGGTCGGCGACGTCGTCGACCACACCTACCGGCAGGCGGTCACCGCCGCCGGCACCGGCTGCATGGGCGCGCTCGACGCCGAGCGCTACCTGCGCGACAGCGCCCCGCCGGTCGAGGCGCACTGGTTCCCGGGCGGCGAGCCGGCCGAGATCGCCACCGGTTCCTGACTCACCAGTTCTTGAAATGGGTTTTTTGTTCGCTTCGCGACCCGGTATATCTAGGGCGCGTGAGCGCCTCCTGTTCCCATCTCGACTCGGTCCAGTACCTCGACCTCCCCGGTGAGGTCGAGGGTTGCGAGGAGTGCCTGGTGCTGGAGATGCGGTGGGTCCACCTGCGGATGTGCCAGACCTGCGGCCACATCGGCTGCTGCGACAACTCGCCCGGCAAGCACGCGACCGCTCACCACGAGGACACCGGTCACCCGATCATCCGCTCGGCCGAGCCCGGCGAGGACTGGAGCTGGTGCTATGTCGACGAGACGATGATGCGCCTCACGGGGTGACGATCGGGAAGGCCGGATCGGGCTCCTCCAAGAGCCCCAGCAACTCGCCCAGCTTCACCCCGTCGCCCTCGACCCGCAGCCGCCCGCTCTCCGCCAGCGCCGCCAGGTCCGCCGAGCCGGAGAGCATTTCGTTCAGCGCCTGGCGTTCGATCACCAGCGTCGCCTCCGCCTCGTGCCCCTCTTTCCAGGGGCGGTGGTTGAGGACGCCGTTCTCGACGCTCAGCAGGTGGCGCTCGTCGGGGTCGGTCACCTGCCAGCCGATCGCCAGCCGCTTGCCCCAGGCGCTGGGGCCGTCGAGCCTCACCTTCATCCCGTCGAGGATCTGCTCGACCGAGAGCCGGGCGAGGATGTCCGGCGCCCGCGTGTCGGTGGGGGTGCCCGAGGTCCCTGCGCGCAGCTCCTGCGCGCCGACCAGGTAGAAGTTGCGCCAGGTCGCGTTCTCGGCGCCGTAGCCGAGCTGCTCGAGCGCGTCGGCCTGCAGCTCGCGCGCCGCCCCGTTGTCGGGCTCGGCGAAGACGACGTGGTTGACGACCTCGGCGACCCAGCGGTAGTCGCCCGCCGCGAACGACTCGCGGGCGCGCTCCAGCACCTGCTCGGCGCCGCCCATGAACTCGACGTAGCGCTTGGCCGACTCGACCGGCGGGTGCTCCCAGAGGTGCGCCGGGTTGCCGTCGAACCAGCCCATGTAGAGCTGGTAGACCGCCTTCACGTTGTGGCTGACCGAGCCGTAGTAGCCGCGGCAGTGCCACTCGGAGGCGAGCTCGGGCGGCAGCTCCAGCGTCTCGGCGATCTCGGGCCCGGTCAGGCCCCGGTTGAGCAGTCGCAGGGTCTGGTCGTGCAGGTAGCCGTAGAGGTCGCGCTGCTTCTTCAGGAACTCGACGATCCGCTCGTTCCCCCAGCGCGGCCACTGGTGGCCGGCAAAGAGGACGTCGCTTTTGTCGCCGAAGAGCTCGATCGTCTCGTCCAGGTAGCCCGCCCAGACGTGCGGGTTGCGGACCACGGCGCCCCGCAGGGTCAGCGTGTTGTGCATCGTCTGCAGGGCGTTGTCAGCGATGCAAAGGGCCCGGTGGTCGGGGAAGTGGATGTTCATCTCCGCCGGCGCCTCGGTGCCGGGGGTGAGCTGGAAGACCATCCGCACCCCGTCGATCGTCTCCTCTTGGCCGCTGCGGGCGATCTCGCGGTTGGGCGGGATCAGCGTCAGCGTCCCCAGCGAGGTGGTCTGGCCGAGGCCGGAGCCGACCTGGCCGTCGGGGCCGCGGTCGAGCAGCGCCCCGTACATGTAGCCGGCCCGCCGCCCCATCGCCGTGCCGGCGTAGACGTTCTCGCTGACCGCGTGGTGGAGGAAGCCCTCGGGGGAGAGGACGGGGATCTCGCGCTCGGCCACCTCCTCGGCGGAGACGACGCCCTTGGCGCCGCCGAAGTGGTCGATGTGGCTGTGGGTGTAAACGAGGCCGGTGACCGGGCGCTCGCCGCGGTGCTCGCGGTAGAGGGCGAGAGCGGCGGCGGCGGTCTCGGCCGAGATCAGCGGGTCGACGACGACGATCCCCCGCTCGCCCTCGACGACGTGCATGTTCGAGAGGTCGAAGCCGCGCAGCTGGTAGAAGCCCGGCGCGACCTCGAAGAGGCCGGCGATGCGGTTGAGCCGGCTCTGCCGCCAGAGGCTGGGGTGGGCGGTCTCGGGGGGCTCGCCGTCGAGGAAGCCGTAGGACTCCATGTCCCAGACGACGTTTCCCTCCTCGCCGGTTACGGTCGCCGGTTCGAAGGCGGCGACGAGGCCGCGGCTCGCCTCGGCGAAGTCCTCGTCTTCGAGCGGGGGGAGGGACGCGGCGGCGTCCCGGTTGCGCCGGGCGGTCAGATCGGTTGCCGGCTTTCGCGGTGCGGTCACGCTGCGCCTCCTTCGGCTTCGGCTCGCAAAAGGGGGGCGGGGCGGTAGGCCTCGCCCTTCTCGGCGTGCAGGTCTTCGAGCAGGTCCAGAGTCCGCCGCGGGCCGATCAGCTCGCTGATTCCGATCGGCCCCAGCGGCCAGTTGAAGCCGAGCCGCATCGCTAGGTCCATGTCCTCGGGCGAGGCGATGTCCTCTTCGCGCGCGAAGGCGGCCTCGTTGGCGATCTGGGCGAAGAGGCGGGTCAGCACCTGTTCGGCGGCGGGGTCGATCTTGGCGAGCTCGCCGGGGTCGAGGGTCGGCGCCGCGATCCCCAGCTCGGGGTCGCGCTGGCGCTCGTCGTCCTCGCCGTAGCGGTGGTAGCCGTGGCCGCTCTTGCGCCCGAGCCGTCCTTCGGCGACCAGCTCTTCCTGGATCGGGCTCG
Source organism: Solirubrobacterales bacterium (assembly GCA_035318125.1). Classification (GTDB taxonomy): domain Bacteria; phylum Actinomycetota; class Thermoleophilia; order Solirubrobacterales; family 70-9; genus VAYN01. Next base: position 4,596 of record DATHFL010000335.1, read on the forward strand.
GGCGCCAGCGCTCCGGCTCGCCGCCCTGGGCGAAGAACGAGCGGGCGATTTCGAGGTTGACGTCGAGGCCGATCAGGTCGAGCAGCTCGAACGGGCCCATCCGGAAGCCGCCGCCGAGGCGGACGATGCGGTCGATCGTCGGCGCGTCGGCGACGCCGTCGCCGAGCATCCGCAGCGACTCCAGCGAGAAGGGGCGGGCGAGGCGGTTGGCGACGAAGCCGGGGCTGTCCTTGGCCCGGATCGGGGTCCGGCCCATCCGCTCGGCGACCTCGGTCGCCGCCGCCAGCGCCGCCTCGGAGGAGCGCTCGGCGGCGACCACCTCGACCAGCTTCATCAGCGCCGGCGGGTTGAAGAAGTGCATGCCGACGACCCGCTCGGGCCCCGGCACGCCGTCGGCGATCTCGGTGACCAGCAGCGAGGAGGTGTTGGTGGCGAGTACCGCCTCGGGGCCCAGCACGCCGGCCAGGTCGGTGAAGATCTCGCGCTTCAGCTCCAGGCTCTCCGGCGCCGCCTCGATCGCCAGCTCGCAGCCGCCCAGCCCCTCCAGCTCCGATGCCGTCTCGACCCGCGCCCTGGCCGCCGCCGCGTCGTCGACGCTCCAGCGCCCGCGGCTGGCGCCCTTGTCGAGGGCCTCGCCCAGCCCCTCGGCGCCGGCCTCCGCCAGCTCGGCGGAGACGTCGTAGAGGACCGTCTCGTAGCCGCCGAGCGCCGCCACCTGGGCGATCCCCCGGCCCATCGTGCCGGCGCCGAGGACGCCGACCCGGGAGATGCTCACCGGCCCTGGAACCGCGGCTCGCGTTTCTCCAGGAAGGCGGTCATCCCCTCGACCCGGTCCTCGCTCGCCATCGCCTCCTCGAACAGCTCGCGCTCGGCCCGCAGCCCCTCGTCGAGGGGCGTCTCCTGCGCGGTGAGGACGGCGCGTTTGGCGAGGCGGACCGCCAGCGGCGGGCGCTCGGCGACGATCCGCGCCAGCTCGATCGCCTCGGTCAGCCAGGCCCCCCTGCCGACGACCTTGTTGACGAGGCCCCAGCGCTCGGCCGTCCTCGCGTCCCAGTGGCGCCCGGTCAGCACGTACTCCATCGCCCGCTGCTTGCCGATCGCCCGCGCCAGGCGCTGGGTACCGCCGCCGCCGGGGATGATCCCGAGGGTGATCTCGGGCTGGCCGAAGCGGGTCATCTCGTCGCAGACGATCATGTCGCAGGCCAGCGCCAGCTCGCAGCCGCCGCCGAAGGCGTAGCCGGAGACGGCGGCGATCGTCGGCGTCCCGATCGCCGTCAGCCGGTTCCAGAACTCCATCCCCTTCGGGTCGGGGGCGGTGTCGCGCGGCCGCTCGGCCATCGCCCTGATGTCGGCGCCGGCGGCGAAAAACTCGTCGGCGCCGGCGATGACGATGCAGCGGACCTCGGGGTCGGCGTCGAGGCGCTCGAGGCTGGCGGCGATCTCCTCGCGCATCTCGGCGGAGAGGGCGTTGCGGGCCTCGGGCCGGTTCAGCCGCAGCAGGGCGACGTGGAACTCGTCGACCGAGACCTCGACCAGGCTCAAGCTCAGGACTCCTCGAAGGGGAGCATCGCGTTGATACCGGTCGCGGCGCGGCCGATGATCAGCTTCTGGATCTGCGAGGTGCCCTCGTACAGGGTGGTGACGCGGGCGTCGCGCAGGTAGCGCTCGACCGGGTAGTCGTCGACGTAGCCGGAGCCGCCGTGGACCTGGATCGCCAGGTTGGCGCATTCGACCGCGGCCTCGGTCGCGTACAGCTTCGCCACCGAGGTCTCCTCGGCGTTCGGCTTGCCTTCGTCCTTCAGTAGGCCGGCGCGCAGGACCAGCATCCGGCTGGCGTCGCGCTTGAGGATCATGTCGGCGATCATCTCCTGGACCAGCTGGAAGCGGGCCAGCGGGACGCCGAACTGCTGGCGCTCCTTCGCGTATTCGACCGAGGACTGGACGCAGCCTTCGCAGATGCCGACGCAGCCGGCGGCGACGCTGTAGCGGCCGTTCTCCAGCGCGCTCATCGCCACCTTGAAGCCGTCGCCGACCTCCCCCAGCAGGGCGTCGTCGCCGACCTCGACGGCGTCGAGCGAGAGCTCGGCGGTGTCGGAGGAGCGCAGCCCGAGCTTGCCGTGGATCTCCTGCGCGGTGAAGCCCTCGCTGGCGGTGGGGACGAGGAAGCAGGCGAGCCCGCGGTGCTTGCGCTCGGGGTCGGTCTGGGCGAAGATCAGCGCCACCTCGGCGAAGTTGCCGAGCGAGATCCACATCTTCTGGCCGCTGATCGACCAGCCCGAGTCGGTTTTCGTCGCGCGGGTGCGGAGGTTGGCGGCGTCGGAGCCGGTGTCGGGCTCGGTCAGCCCGAAGCAGCCAAGCGCCTCGCCCGAGCAGAGCCGCGGCAACCACTTGCGCTTCTGCTCCTCGCTGCCCCACTTCTCGATCGAGCCGGCGACCAGCGAGGTCTGGACCGAGACGACGGTGCGGGCGGAGGAGTCGGCGCGGCCGATCTCCTCGGCGATCAGGCCGTAGCCGATGTAGTCAAGCCCCCGGCCGCCATGCTCTTCGGCGACCGGGGCGCCGAGGAAGCCGACCTCGCCGAGCTTGCTCGCCAGCTCGCGGTCGAAGCGGCCGGCGCGGTCGTTCTCGCGCACCCGCGGCAGGATCTCGCGCTCGGCGAATTCCCGCGCGGTCTCGCGGATCAGCTTCTGCTCGTCGCTGAGCTCGAAGTCCATCTCAAAGCTCCCGCAGCTCTTTGCCCAGGGTCTCCGCGAAGGCCGCCTGCGCCTCGCGGGTGCGCGGGCCGGGGGCGGCGGGGAGGGCGTTGCCGTCGATCGACGAAACGGCCTGGATCTCGCGCGTGGTCGAGGCGAGGAAGGCCTCGCTGGCGGCGTGCAGGTCGTCGACGTGCCAGCTCCCCACTTCCACGTGCAGCGCCTTGATCATCCGGTCGCGGGTGATCGATTCGAGGACGCCGTCGTCGAGGGCGGGCGTCCGCAGCTCGCCTTCGGGGGAGACCCAGAAGATCGAGGAGGTCGGAGGCTCGAGCACGATCCCGTTCGGCCGCACCAGCACCGCCTCGTCGGCGCCCTGGCCTTTCGCCATCCGCGTCGCCTGCATGTTGGCGGCGTAGGAGAGCGACTTGACCCCGTTGAGGATCACCGTCGGGCAGTAGGTGACGGAGATGAGGCCGACGGTCTCCGGGTGGGGCGGGATCGGCTCGGTCGCCGC
>DATHFL010000336.1:0-2420 GCA_035318125.1 Solirubrobacterales bacterium
CCCTCAACCTCCTCCTCGTCCCGCCCCTGGGGATCGTCGGCGCCGGCCTCGCGCTCGCCCTCTCCTACCTGCTCGGCCTGGTCCTCATGTACGCCTTCACCCAGCGCCTCTTCCCGGTCCCCTACGAGTGGGGACGGCTGCTGCGGGTGACACTGACCGTCGCCGCCCTCGTCGCCCTCGCCGAACTGGCGGTCCCCACCTCCGGCGCCGCCGGCCTCCTCCTCCGCGTGCTTCTCCTGGCCGCCTACCCCCTGCTCCTCCTGGCGGCGGGCTTCTTCACTTCAGAAGAGCGCCGCTGGCTCGCCCGTCTCCGCCATCCCAGCGCCCTGCTCACCGAACTCCGCACCCAGCCACCTGCCGTGGACGGAAGCATCCCCGAGACCTACGAGGCCGAGCAGATAGACGAAGACGCCCGGACCTGAGCGAACTGCATCAACTTTTCTATCTGCTGGGTGGAAAAGTTGATGCAGTTCGCGTGGCGCGGTCGCGGAGGGACTCGCCGCGGTTGGGGAAGAGCGCCTGGCGGGCGTGGGCCCAGTAGACCTTGGCCGGCTGGTTGGGGAGGACCACTGCCGCCAGCGCCCGCAGGGCGTAGGACCAAGCGGTGAGGGCGCGCACCGCGAGCGCCGCCACCCGGCCATGATGCTTGCGCATGTAGAGTTCGCGGTTGCGGTGGAATTCGACGATCCGCGGCAGGCCCCTGGCGAGGTCGGTGGAGAGCTGGTCGTGGTGGACCGCCTCGGCGGCGGGGACGAAGAGCGAGTGCCAACCGGCCTCGGCGAGCCGCTTGGCGAAGTCGCACTCGTCGTAGTAGACGAAGAAGTCCGGGTCCATGTAGCCGACCTGTGCCGCCGCCTCGCGCCGGACCAGCAGCGCGCTCGACTGTGCCCAATCGACCCGCCGCGTCTCGCTGCCCTTGCTCTGCACGGTCAGCCGGCGGTGCAGGAAGAGCGACCCGACCGCCGCCGTCCCGACGCCGGGGAAGCGCCAGGCCGAGGGCACGGGACGGCCGCCGGAGTCGAGCAGCCGCGCGGTGGCGGCGGCCGCTTCCGGGTTAGCGTCGAGCGCCTCGATCAAGGCGGCCGCAGCTCCCGGCCGCAGCTCCGAGTCCTCGTTCAGCAGCAGGCAGTAGCGGCCGTGCGCCTCGCGCATCAGGGTCGAATCGTTCTCCGCCTTGCCGGTACGCCGCTCCAGTGCGATCAGGCGGATCTCGCCGCCAAGCGCCCGCACCGCCTCCGCCGAACCGTCGTCGGAGGCGTTGTCGAGGACGAGGATCTCGTGCTCCACGCCCTGCGGGTGGGCACGCTCGATCGCCGCCAGGCAGGCGAGCAGGTACGCGCGGCCGTTCGTGTTCACGACGCAGTAGGAGAGCGTGGGTGCCAAGGGGGTCACGATAATCCGCCGCACCGCCTTCATGCGGTGCATGCATATGAAGGTTCAACTCGTCGACCCCTCGGCGTTCACGCCGCCCTACGACCGCGCCCTCGCGGCCGCGCTCGCACGTGCCGGCGCCGAGGTCGAGCTGCTGACCAGCCGCTTCCTCTACGGACCGGTCCCACCGGCCGAGGGCTACCGGGTTGACGAGCGCTTCTATCGCCGCTCCGCCGCCCGCGGACTCGACGCTCCCGCCCGCCTGCCCTTCAAGGCCGCCGAGCACATCCCCGACATGCTCCGCTTCCGCCGCGCCGCCGCGGCCGACGTCGTCCACTACCAGTGGCTGACGGTCCCCGCCCTTGACGTCCACCTGCTGCCGCCGCTGCGTCCCCGCGTGATGACCGCCCACTACGTCCTGCCCCCGCAGCCGAGCCGCCGCCAGGTCCGCTCGGCCCGCCGCGTCTTCGGCGCCATGGACGCGGTCGTCGCCCACTCCGAGCACGGCGCCGCCCGGCTTCGCGACGAGGTCGGCCTCGACCCCGCCAGGGTCCGGGTCATCCCCCACGGCGCCTTCGACTACCTGACCAGATTGCCGGAGGAGAAGCCCCTGCCGCCCGAGCTCGAGGGGGCCGAGGGGCCGGTGATCCTCTTCTTCGGCCTGCTCCGTCCCTACAAGGGGATCGAGAACCTCCTCGCCGCCTTCCGCCGGGTACGCGGCGCCGAGCTCTGGATCGTCGGCAACCCGCGCATGGACGTCGGGCCGCTGCGCCAGCTCGCGGACGCGGCCGAGGGCCGCGTCCGCTTCGTCACCCGCTTCGTCGAGGACGCCGAGATCCCGGCGATCCTCCGCCGCGCCGATCTCCTCGTCCTCCCCTACCTCGACGCCGAGCACTCCGGCGTCCTCTACACCGGCCTCGCCTTCGGCAAGCCGCTGATCCTCAGCGCCGTCGGCGGTTTCCCCGAGGTGGCCGAGACCGGAGCGGCGCGCCTGGTCCCGCCCGGCGACACCGACGCGCTCGCCGCGACGCTCAGTGAGTTGGTCGGCG
>DATHFL010000337.1:0-5590 GCA_035318125.1 Solirubrobacterales bacterium
TGGAGTCGCTGGTCGAGGCCGCCCGCGCCAAGCTGCCGCCCTCGGCCCAGGTGCTGGTCGTCGACGACGGCTCCCCGGACGGGACCGGCGCGATCGCCGACCGCCTCGCCGCCGCGCACGACAACGTCCAGGTGCTGCACCGGCCGCGCAAGGAAGGCCTCGGCCCCGCCTACATCGCCGGCTTTCGCCGGGCGCTGGAGGGGGGCGCCGGCTTCGTCCTCGAGATGGACGCCGACTTCTCCCACGACCCCGCCTACCTGCCGCGGCTGCTCGAGGCCGCCAGGCGCGCCGACGTCGTGCTCGGCTCCCGCTACGTCGCCGGCGGCGGGGTAAGCGACTGGGGGCCGCTGCGGCGCGCGGTCAGCCGCGGCGGCAGCTCCTACGCGCGGCGGGTGCTGGGGGTCGGGGTGCGCGACCTCACCGGCGGCTTCAAGTGCTTCCGGCGCGAGGTCCTGGAGGCGATCGACCTCGACGCGATCAGCACCCGCGGCTACGCCTTCCAGGTCGAGATGACCTACCGGGCGATCCGCCAGGGGTTCGAGGTCGTGGAGGTGCCGATCGTTTTTCGCGAGCGGCGGGTAGGGACATCGAAGATGGACCTCTCGATCGTGGCCGAGGCCGTTTGGCGCTTACCCCTGCTGCGCTTCGGCCGCGGCCACGACGAGGGGGGTCCATCGGCCTCTGGACAGCGTCGCTATACTTTCTGAAGTATTGACGGCAAACATCGACCGGGAGACCGATACGCGTGACTGGCAAATTGACCGACGTGACCGACGCCACCTTCAAAGCTGACGTGCTCGAGGCCGAGGGGCCCGTGCTCGTCGATTTCTGGGCGCCCTGGTGCGGTCCCTGCCGCGTGGTCCACCCGGTCCTCGAGGAGATCGACGGCGAGCGCGACGACCTCAAGATCGTCTCGATCAACGTCGACGAGAACCAGCAGACCGCGGCCAATTACGAAGTCCTCTCGATCCCGACGATGATCCTCTTCAAGGACGGCGCGATCGCGAAGAAAATCGTCGGTGCGATGCCGAAGCGGCGGCTCGAGGCCGAGCTGGAGCCGGCGCTCGCCTAGCGAGCGCGCGTCCTCCCTCTCATGCCGTTCGTTCACGTCCACTGGTACGAGGGCCGCTCCGACGAGCAGAAGGCGGAGATCGCCAAGCGGATCGAAGCGGCCCTGATCGAGGTCGCCGGCGTCTCCCCGGATCACTGCTGGGTGAAGTTCGACGACTCGAAGAAGTCGGACTTCATCATCGGCGAAGCAGAGGATTGATCAGGCGAGCGAAGGGTCGCCCACCTCGACCGTCACTGGACGATTCGGTACGGAGAGGCCAGCTCTGGCTGCAGCCAGCAAAGCCTGTGGATCTAGATCGAAGCGTGCAGCCGCGATCTCCAGCTGATTGAGGTTTTTCTCGGGCGAGAGAAGCTCCACGTTGACGGGCTGCCCATTTCGGATCGCGACGGTGCATGAGGTGTGCTCGATCTCCTCGCCGAAGTCCCACCGATCGACCTCGACGAGGTCGATCGAGAGAGCATCTGCCTTACTGTCGTAGTCGACCCTCATCCGTGCCTCCTCGGATGCACGCTCACGATCAGATTCAGATCGTCATCCGGCACGATGACCCGAATCCACTTTCCTTCTATCTGCCCAAGATACTGCCACTTCCCATCCTGCCCCCGCTCTTTTTGCAGGGGGTTGGCAACGATGAATTCAGCATCCGCACAGCTCAGCTTGTAGAGCCTCAGACGATTCTTCGCGTGTTTGGTGAACTCCACGCCCGCCTAAGGAGCGGACGGCCACATCTTCTCCCCCCTCAGGCGCGAGAAACGCCGATCTTGAGGTCGCGGCCGTCGATCTTGGCGGTGGCGCCGTTGGCGGTGCCGTCGTAGGAGACGGAGGTGGCGAGGACCTCGTTGGCGACGTAGTCCTGGTGGGCCTGGGCGGCGGCGAGGAGGTCGGGGTCGCCGACGAGGGTGAGGTCGATGCGGTCGGTGATCTCGAGGCCGGCGTCTTTGCGGGCGATCTGGACGGCGTGGACGATCTCGCGGGCGAGGCCCTCGCGGCGCAGCTCGTCGTCGAGCTCGAGCTGGAGGGCGACGGCGTGGCCGGCCTCCGCCTCGACCTCGTAGCCCTCCAGGGGCTGCAGGGCGAGGGTGACCTCGTCGGGGCCGAGGCTGTGGTCGGCGCCCTCGATCGAGATCCCGATCTCGCCGCCCTCGGCGAGGACGGCGGCGACGCGGGCGGGGTCGAGCGCCGCGACCGCGGCGGCCACCTGCGGCATCTTCTTGCCGAAGCGGGGGCCGAGGGCGCGGTAGTTGGGCTTGGCCTCGTAGCTGACCAGCTCGGACTCGTCGCTGACGAAGTCGAGCTCCTTGACGTTGAGCTCGGCGGTGACGAGGTCGGCGCGGGCCTCGATCGCGGCGCGCTCGGTCTCGTTGGCGACGATCACGGCGCGGCGCAGCGGCTGGCGCACCTTCGCCTTCGCCTGGGCGCGGGCGGCGCGGCCGAGCTCGACCGTGAGCCGGACCGCCTCCATCCCCTGCTCCAGCTCGGGGTCGGCGAGCGCCTCGTCGGCCTCCGGGAAGTCGCGCAGGTGGACCGAGTCGGCGTCCTGCGAGCCGCCGCTGAGGTTGCGGTGGATCTCCTCGGCGAGGAAGGGGACGAACGGCGCCAGCATCGCCGTCGTCTCCAGCAGGCAGTGGCGGAGGGTGGCGAAGGCGGCGCGATCTCCCTCCCAGAAGCGGCGGCGCGAGAGCCGCACGTACCAGTTGGAGAGCTCCTCGACGTAGCCGGCGATCGCCCGGCCGGCGCTGGTGCAGTCGTAGGCGTCCATCCGCTCGCGCACGGTCGCGATCGTCGCCTGCAACCGCGAGAGCGCCCAGCGGTCGAGGTCGCTCGCCGCCTCGGGCGCGGCGGAGAAATCGTCGGGCCCGAGCTCCTCCGCGTTCGCGTAGAGGACCCAGAACGAGTAGGTGTTCCAGAGGGTGAGCAGGAACTGGCGCACCGACTCGCCGACCGTGTCGACCGAGAAGCGGTAGCCGGCCCAAGGCTGCTGCGAGGTCAGGTAGTACCAGCGGAAGGCGTCGGCGCCGTGGGTGTCGAGCACGTCCCAGGGGTCGACGACGTTGCCGCGGCTCTTCGACATCTTCTGGCCCTCGGGGTCGAGGATGAGGCCGAGGCAGACGCAGTTGCGGTAGCTGGAGGTGTCGAAGAGCAGGGTCGACTCGGCGAGCAGGGTGTAGAACCAGCCGCGGGTCTGGTCCTGGGCCTCGCAGATGTAGTCAGCCGGGAAGCGCTCCTCGAACTCCTCTTTGCCCTCGAACGGGTAGTGGAACTGCGCGAAGGGCATCGCGCCGCTGTCGTACCAGGTGTCGATCACCGAGAGGACCCGCCGCATCTCGCCGCCGCAGTCCTCGCAGTCGAGGACGACCTCGTCGATGTAGGGGCGGTGGAGGTCGGCGGGCACCTCGCCCCTGGCCCGCTCGCCCAGCTCGGCGACCGAGCCGGCGCAGAAGCGGCCGTCGCAGCCCTCGCTCGTGCACTCCCAGATCGGCAGCGGCGTCCCCCAGTAGCGGTCGCGCGAGAGCGCCCAGTCGACGTTGTTCTCCAGCCATTTGCCGAAGCGGCCGTGCTGGACGTGCTCGGGGTGCCAGCCGATCTCCTCGTTGTTGGCGAGCAGCTGGTCGCGCGCCCGCGAGGTGGCCACGTACCAGCTCGACTTCGCGTAGTAGAGGAGCGGCGTCCCGCAGCGCCAGCAGTGCGGATAGGAGTGCTCGTAGACCTGCTCGCGGAAGAGCAGGCCGCGCTGGTCGAGGTCGGCGATCAGGGCAGCGGTGACCTCGGGGTCCTTGACGAACCTGCCCTCGAAGCCGCTGACCTGGGCGGTGAACTTGCCGTCGAGGCCGACCGGGTTGTAGAGGCTGGCGTGGTCGGTCGGGTCGAAGAGGCCGGCCGCCGAGGCGACCGCGTAGTCGTCCTCGCCGAAGGCGGGGGCGATGTGGACGAGGCCGGTCCCGTCCTCAGTGGTGACGAAGTCGCCGGCGAGGATCTCGAAGGCTCTTGCCGGGCCGCCGTCGGCGAGCGCGAAGACCGGCCCTTTGTAGCTGCGGCCGATGAGATCGGTGCCGGGGAACCGCTCCAGCACCTCGGGCCCCTCACCCAGCACCTTCTCGACCAGCGGCTCGGCCAGGACCACCGTCTCGCCGTCGATCCGCGCCCGCACGTAGGTCACCTCCGGCGCCACCGCGACGGCGACGTTGCCGGGCAGGGTCCACGGGGTCGTCGTCCAGACCAGCAGCGACTCGCCGCTCTCGCTCCCGTCCTCCCCCAGCAGCGGGAAGCGCACGTATATGGAGGGGTCCTTGACGTCCTCGTATCCCAGCGCCACCTCGTGCGAGGAGAGGGCCGTCCCACAGCGATAGCAGTAGGGCACAACCTTGTGCCCCTCATAGAGGAGGTCCTTGTCCCAGAGTTCCTTCAGCGACCACCAGACCGACTCGATGTAGTCGTCCTCGAGGGTGACGTAGGGGTCGTCGAGGTCGATCCAGAAGCCGATCCGCTCGGTCAGCCTGTTCCAGTCCTCGACGTACTCGAAGACCGACTCGCGGCAGCGGCGGTTGAACTCGGCGATCCCGAGCTCCTCGATCTCCTGCTTGGAGGAGATGCCGAGCTGCTTTTCGACCTCGAGCTCGACCGGGAGGCCGTGGCAGTCCCAGCCCGCCTTGCGCGGCACCCGGTACCCGCACATCGTCTTGTAGCGCGGGTAGACGTCCTTGAAGACGCGGGCGAGGACGTGGTGGGAGCCGGGGCGGCCGTTGGCGGTCGGCGGGCCCTCGTAGAAGCTCCAGACCGGCGCCCCCTCGCGCTGGGCGAGCGAGCGGGCGAAGACGTCCTCCTCGCGCCAGCGCGCCAGAACCCGCTCCTCCAGGGCGGGGAAGGGCTGCTTGGGATCGACGGGTTCGAAGCCGGGCATGAAGTGGTGGATTCTAGGAGCGATGTAGGGTGGCGGACCGATGGACCGCTACGACCTCAACGGCAAGGTCGCGCTGGTGACCGGCGCCGCCCGCGGGATCGGCTTCGAGACGGCGCGGCAGATGCACCTGCGCGGCGCCTCGGTCGCGGTGCTCGACCTCGACGCGCAGGAGGCGGCGGAGGCGGCGGAGCGGATCGGGCCGCGGGCGATCGGGCTCGGCGGCGACGTCACCGACCAGAGCGCGCTGATGAACGCGGTCGCCGAGATCGTCGAAAAGCTGGGCGGGATCGACGTCGCGGTCGCCAACGCCGGGATCGCCCAGAAGCAGTTCGCGACCGTGCGCGGGATCTCCGGCGAGGAATGGGAGCGGGTCTTCGAGGTCGACATGCTCGGCGTCTGGCGGACGGTGCGGGCGACGCTGCCGCAGATCGTCGAGCGCAAGGGCCAGATGATCGTCGTCTCCTCCGTCTACGCCTTCGCCAATGGCTTCGGCAACACTCCCTACGCGGTCGCCAAGGCCGGAGTCGAGTCGCTCGGACGGGCGCTGCGGGTGGAGCTGCGGCCCCACGGCGCCAGCGCCAGCGTCGCCTACTTCGGCTGGGTCGACACCAAACTGGTGC
>DATHFL010000338.1:0-5727 GCA_035318125.1 Solirubrobacterales bacterium
GGCCTGCCCCCGCTCGGCGGCGCGCCCAGCTCGCTCAGCTTCCCCTCAGCCCACGCCACCTCGTCGTTTGCGGTGGCGACGGCGATGGTCCGGGTCGACCCGGCGATGTCCGCCGCCTTCCTCGTCGCCATCGCCCTCGCGCTCGGCCGCCCCTACCTCGGCATGCACTACCCGTCCGACGTCCTCGCCGGCGCCCTGCTCGGCGTCGTCCTCGGCCTGATCGTCCCGCTCTCCTTCTGATGGGGGCTCGCGGATGAAGGTCGGGATTGTGGGGCTGCCGAACGCCGGCAAGTCGACCCTCTTCAACGCCCTCACCAAGGGCGGCGCCCAGACCGGCGACTACCCGTTCACGACGATCGAGCCGAACGTCGCCGTCGCCCAGGTGCCGGACGAGCGGCTGGAGCAGGTCGCCGAGACGGTCAAGAGCTCGGAGCTGGTGCCGGCGAAAATCGACTTCCACGACATCGCCGGCCTGGTCAAGGGCGCCTCCGAAGGGGAGGGGCTCGGCAACCAGTTCCTCGCCTCGATCCGCGAGACCGACGCGATCTGCCACGTCGTCCGCTGCCACACCGAATCCGACGTGCCGCACCCCGACGGCCGCGTCGACCCGCTGGCCGACATCGAGACGATCGAGACCGAGCTGGTCCTCGCCGACTACGAGCAGGTCGAGCGCCGGCTCGGCCGGGTCGGCAAGCAGGCGAAGTCGGGCGACATGGAGGCGATCGCCGAGCACGGCTGGCTGTCCGCGGTCCACGAGGCGCTCGCCGCCGGGCGGCCGGCGCGCTCGATTCCGGTGCCCGAGGCGGCGCCGCAGGCGGCGCAGAACCTGCAGGCGCTGACCACGAAGCCGATCCTCTACGTGGCCAACGTCGACGAGGGCGACGCCGAGGCGCCGGAAGCGGTCGTCTCCCACGCCAACTCGGTCGGCGCCGGCGTGGTCGCGGTCAGCGCCCGGATCGAGGGCGAGCTGGCCGAGCTCGACCCCGCCGAAGCCGAGGAGATGCGCGAGTCCTACGGCGTCGAGGGCTCCGGCCTGGCGCGCCTGGTCCGCGCCGCCTACGACCTGCTGGAGCTGATCACCTTCTTCACCGCCGGCGAGGGCAAGGAGGCGGTGGCGCGACCGCTGCGCCGCGGCGCCACCGCGCTGGAGGCCGCCGGCACGATCCACACCGAGATCATGGAAGCCTTCGTCAAAGCCGAGGTGATCGGCTGGGAGGATCTGGTCGCGACCGGCGGTTACGTCGCCGCGCGCGACAAGGGCCTGCTGCGCATCGAGGGCCGCGACTACGTGGTGGAAGACGGAGACGTCGTAACGATCAAGGTCTAGTTGTCCTACCCACGGACGTTGTGAACGCGGCTGATCGGCGGCCGATCTCCCAGTGAGCTGTGCGGGCGACGCCGGTTGTAGTAGCGAAGGAAGGATGCCAGGGCCCTGGTCCGCTCGGCGGAATTGGGCCAGGAGTGGGCGTAGGCCCACTCCTTCTTCAAGGTCTGGATGAATCTCTCCACCTTCCCGTTCCAGCGCGGCGTGTAGGGCGGGATCAGGATGTGACGGGCACCGTGGGCGGCGAGCTGATCGCGGAAGGCATTCGAGCGGCGATAAGCAAGGGCGTTGTCAGACATCACCGCCTCGGGCCCCTTCATCCCGAGCGCCGCGAAGTGCTCGACCGCCCGGCCCAGCACCGCCGCCGCGGTGTCGCCGCCCTGGTCGCGGTGCTGCTCGACGTAGGCGTAGCGGGAGTGGTCGTCGATCACGCAGTGCAGGTAGACGTAGCCGACCCCATCGCGTTTCTCGGCCCAGGTCTTGTCCCGCACCCCGGTGACGGCATGCCCAGGGCGGTTGAAGCGCGCCAGGCGGGCGACGTCGACGTGAAGCAGGGCTCCGGGCGCAGACCACTCATAGCGGCGGTAGGTCTCCCTGGTGCCCTTATGTCGTTGGGAGAGGCCGTGTCGGTGAAGCACCTTCCAGATCGTCGAGCGGGCCCGGCGGCAGATTCCTGCCAGGCGGCCGGGACCGAGGTTGGTCTGCCGACGGGCGCGCAGGATCGGCTCCTCCTCGGCGGGGCTCAGCCGCCTCGGCTGACGGTGAGGGCGGGAGGAGCGATCCCGCAGCCAGGCCCCGGATCGGCGCTCGAGGTCATCTGCCTGGCGCCATCGGTGCCACCAGCGATGGGCGGTGGCGGGCGCCACGCAAAAGGCGGCAGCTGCCGCCTTTTGCGTCATCCCCGACTCGATCGCCTGCACCAGCGCAAGCCGTCCCGCTGGTCCGAGAGCAGCGTTACCGTGAACCTTCATCCGGGTCCTCCTTGAGGCGTAGGGCGTAGACACCCCAAGCCTCTGAGAGGGCCCGGATGGCCTTTCAGGCGTTCACAACCTGTGTGGGCGGGTCAACTAGTGTCGACTTTTAGGCCCATATGGGCGCATAAAGCGACACGCCTTAGGGTGTAGGCATGGAGGAACGGGCGCGGTTCCCGGAGGTCGCCGCCAAGGCCGGCCACTACGAGAGCTTCTACGTCAAGGCCTGCCAGCCCGACGGGGGCAGGGGGATCTGGATTCGCCACACCGTCCACAAGCGGCCGGGGGCGGAGCCGAACGGCTCGATCTGGTTCTGCCTCTTCGACCGCGAGGCGCCGGGGCCGCGGGCGACCAAGGTGACGGTGCCGGCGGCGCAGCTGGAGGCCCCGGCCGGCGCCTGGATCCGGGTCGCCGACGCGGTGATCGGCCTCGGCCGCGCCGAGGGCTCAATCGACACCGATGCGCTCAGCGCCGGCTGGTCCTTCACCTTCGGCGGCGACGCCGCGCCCTGCAAGTACCTCCCCGCCGACTGGCTCTACAAGGCGCCGCTGCCGAAAACGAAGTTCCTCGCCCCCTTCCCCGACGCCCGCTTCGACGGCCGCCTCGAAATCGACGGCGAATCGATCGAGCTTTCCGGCTGGCCGGGGATGATCGGCCACAACTGGGGGACCGAGCACGCCGAGCGCTGGGTCTGGATCGAGGGCACCGGCTTCCCCGACGCGCCCGACACCTACTTCGACGCCGGCGCCGCCCGCGTTCGCCTCGGCTCCCGCGTCAGCCCCTGGATCCCCTCGGGCATGCTCGTCCTCGACGGCAAGGCGCACCGGCTCGGCGGCCTCGGCGCGATCCGCTCGTCCCGCGTCGAGGAGCAGCCGACGGTCTGCAGCTTCGAGTTGCCCGGCAAGGACGTCCTCGTCCACGGCCGCGTCTCCGCCCCCGAGAAGGACTTCGTCGGCTGGGTCTACGCCGACCCGAAGGGCCCCGAGCACAACACCGTCAACTGCTCGGTCGCCGACCTCGAGCTGACCGTCGAACGCCCCGGCCTCCCGCCCCGCCAGCTCACCCTCCCGGCCGGCGGCGCCTACGAGCTGGGGATGCGCGAGACCAACCACGGCATCCCAGTCCAGCCCTACCCCGACGGTTGAGCAAGGCGCTTTTGCAAACCAGCGGTTGACAAAGGCGACTCGCCTTACTTCCCCGAGACCACCTTCTCGAACTTCATCCAGGTGTCGTAGCCGCCGAGCGCGACCGAGAGCTGGGAGCCGGTGACGGTGGAGACGCCGCCGGTGCCGTAGAGCTTCGCGGTGACGATCCGCGGCGAGACGCCGGTCTTGGTGATCACTACCCGTTTCAGCTTCCCGTTCAGGTAGCCGCCGAGGCGGGAGCTGATTTCCGGGCCACTGAAGTTCAGCGTCCATTTGTGCAGCGGGCAGTAGTAGTCGTAGGGGTCGGGGACGCCGACCAGGTAGGGGACGGGGGATCCGAAGACGTTGACGGCGCTCTCGGTGTGGCCGCCCGAGCAGGCCGAGTAGAGGGTCTGGGCGATCTGCCCCCCGTAGGTGACGACCTGGCCGCGGGTTGCGGCGACCGCGGCGTTGGTGCTGGCGTACTCGCTTTCCAGCCCCTCGTAGACCTGGCTGCGGGTGTCGGAGTAGAGGTCGAAGCCGTTGCCGCCGACGTCGCCGGTGATCGCGATCGAGCGGACCGCGACCGCCTGGGCCTTCAGCTCCTCGGTCGGCCAGGAGGGCGGCACCTCGTTCGGCATCACCCCCTTCACGTACTGCTCGGTCGCCAGCGCGTTGATCACGTTCAGCGACCCCGCCTCGCTTTCGGTCGGCACCGCCTCGAGGGCGCCGCGGAAGGTGCCCTGGCCGGCGATCGCGATCTTGCCGCGCCCCGCCGCCCGCAGTTTTCGCCCGCAGTCGGCGAGCCGTTTGCCGCCGGAGCTGCGCAGCTTCACCGAGTTGCCGCTGCGGTGGGCCTCGTAGCTGCGCCGCGGGTCGAGTCGCTCGCCGCAGGCGCTGGTGGCGCCGCTGAATTCGACGTCGGCGGGGGAGATGTCGAGCAGCACCCGGACCACGCGCGGTTTGTCCAGCGTCCCCAGGCTGGTCCCCGTGTAGTAGTGGTCGAGGATGAAGCGGTAGCCCTTGCCGTGCTTGGCGAAGCCGTAGGCGCCGTAGGCGCTCATCCCGACCCCGTGGCCGAAGCCGCGCCCGTGGACGATCCAGCTGACGCTGGCGCCGGCGGCGGCCGGGTAGAGGGAGGCCAGGAGGACCGCCGTCAGGCAGGCGGTGAGGAAGGTGTTGAGGATCTTGGACATCTTCAAGCCAACAGATTCAACGGAGCGGAGTAGCGGCCTGCATCGCCGGGGTCGTACTCTGGACATGCACCCGATTCACAGGAGAGCTCGATGGCGACGCAGACGGTAGAGGCAACCGACCACAAGCTCCTCGCCGCCGGCGAGTGGCAGGCGACCGGCGAGTGGGGCGAGGTGAAGAGCCCCTACGACGGCAGCGTCGTCGGTCGGGTCGCGCAGGCCGACGAGGCGCTCGCCAAGCGGGCGATCGAGGCCGCGCACGAGGCCTTCGAGGGCGCCGGCTTCCCCCAGCACGAGCGCGCCGCCGTCCTCGACCGGGCGGCCCACCTGGTCGGCGAGCGCCGCGACGAGCTGGCGGCGACGATCGCCGCCGAGGCCGGCAAGCCGATCAAGACGGCGACGGTCGAGGCCGAACGCTGCGTCTCCACCCTCACCTTCGCCGCGGTCGAGGCGCGCAAGCTGACCGGCGGCACCGTGCCGATGGACGCGGCGGCGGCGGGCGCCGGCAAGCTCGGGGTGATGCTGCGCGTCCCCTACGGGGTCGTCGGCGCGATCAGCCCCTTCAACTTCCCGCTCAACCTCGTCGCCCACAAGCTCGGGCCGGCAATCGCCGCCGGCAACGCGATCGTCCTCAAGCCGGCCGGACAGACGCCGATCTCGGCCCTGAAGCTGGCCGAGATCCTGCTCGAGGCGGGGCTGCCGGAGAGCTGGCTCTCGGTCGTCCCCGGCCCCGGGTCGGTGGTCGGCAACGCGATCGTCGAGCACCCGCTGACCCGCGCCCTCACCTTCACCGGATCGGCCCCGGTCGGCTGGGACATCCGCTCCAAGGTGCCGCACAAGAAGGTCAACCTCGAGCTCGGCTCCAACGCGCCGCTGATCGTCGCCGAGGACGGCGACTGGGAGACGGCCGCCGACAAAGCCCAGATCCACGCCTTCTCGCACGCCGGCCAGAGCTGCATCTCGATCCAGCGGATCCTCGTCCACGAGAGCGTCGCCGACGACTTCACCCAGCGGCTGGTGCGGAACGTCGAAGGGCTGACGGTCGGCGACCCGCTCGACGAGGGCACCGACGTCGGGCCGCTGATCACCCCCGACGACCGCGACCGGGTCAAGCA
>DATHFL010000339.1:0-11448 GCA_035318125.1 Solirubrobacterales bacterium
GGACCACCCGCCCCTCTCTCCTTTGCAGACAGCTATTCGGCGAGGCGCTCTAGTACCTCGCGGTCCTCTTCGAGGCGCTTCTT
Source organism: Solirubrobacterales bacterium (assembly GCA_035318125.1). GTDB lineage: Bacteria > Actinomycetota > Thermoleophilia > Solirubrobacterales > 70-9 > VAYN01. Next base: position 84 of record DATHFL010000339.1, read on the forward strand.
GAGGCGCTTCTGGAAGTCCTTGTCGGCTCTGCGAGCGGCGATGTGGTTGTCGATGGCGACGCGCACCGCCTCAGATACCGGCATTTCGTCGGTGCGGGCGACGGCAGCGAGCTCGGCCGCTTTGTCCTCGGGAAGACGGAGGCTCATCGCTTTCGTAGACATGGGTTCCGCTGCTCCGCTCATTGATCAAATGCCTTGACCGTAGTGAACAGCATACCAATGGGCAAAACTTTTATCATTTTTAGCGTTAAAAATTTTGGTAGCTTGATACCAACATGCAGGAACGTCTTGGCCTGGGGGATCTGCTGCTCATTGCTGAGGCCGTGCTCGGAACCCCCGCCGAGCGGCTCTCGCGGGCAATCAGCGTCTCCACAGCGGAGTCGGCGCTGGCGGCGCCCTTCGCCAGCTTCGGCGGCATCGACTTCTACCCCGACCCGGTCGAGCGGGCGGCGATCTGCTGCTCGCGGCTGATCCGCAACCATCCCTTCCCCGACGGCAACAAGCGGATCGCCTACGAGTGCATGCGGGAGATGCTGGAGCGCGCCGACCTGCCCTGGCCGCGCCCGCGCGAGGACGCGATCGAGATCGCCGAGACGATCAACGAGCTCGACGCGAAGACCCTCGACGAGGCGGAGTTCGTCACCTGGGTGCGGGAACGGGTGGCCCGCGGCCAACAGCAGCGGGGCCGCCCGGCGGGCGAGGCGACGGTTTAGGCGGGCCGAGGCGGGACCTGCGGCTCGCCGAGGCCGTAGGTGTCGTAGGCCCCGAACTCGGCGAAGGTCTTGTGGGTGGGGCCGTGGTAGTCGGAGGAGGCGGTCGGGACCAGGCCGAGCTCGGCGCAGAGCTCCAGCAGGTGCTCGGTCTGCTCTCTGCTGTGGGTCGGGTAGTAGGTCTCGACCCCGTCGGCCCCGAGCGAGCGGATCAGGTCGTCGACCTCGTCCGGCGCCGAGATGTCCCAGTAGGGGTGGGCGATGACGGCGATGCCGCCGGCTTTGCGGATCAGCTCGATCGCCTGCTCGGCGGACGGCCAGCGGCGCGGGACGAAGGCCTTGGCGCCGGGCACCAGGTACTCCTCGAAGAAGGGGCCGAGGTCGCCGGTCGCGCCGGCGGCCCGGGCGATGTGGGGGCGGCCGATCGAGAGCGCGTCGCCGGCCTCGCGTACCGCGTCCTCGAGGTGGAGGTCGAAGCCGTGCTCGCGCAGCTTGCCGACGATCTCGCCGGCCCGGGTCACCCGCTCGTGCTGCGCCCGCTCGCAAGCGGCCGCGATGCGGCCGACGTCGACCCAGTAGCCGCAGATGTGCAGGTCTTCGGCGTACTCGTGAACGCAGGACATCTCGATCGCCGGCACCAGCTCGATCCCGACCCGCTCGGCGGCCTCCTCGGCCTCCCGGACCCCGGCGATCGCATCGTGGTCGGTCAGCGCCAGCGTCGTCACCCCGGCCTCGGCGGCCTTTTCGACCACTTCGGCGGGCGCCAGCTGGCCGTCGGAGACGGTCGAATGGCTCTGTAGCTCGATCAGCATGACGGCGCACCCTAGGGGAAATCCGAAGTTGTTCGGAACAATTAACTAAGCGAGTAGCGAACAACATTGCGTTTGTTCTGTACATTTACATCGTGGCCCAACCGAACAAACTCCCAAAGCCTCGGCGCGGCAGGCCTACACGCGCGGCCGTCTACGAGCGGCTGCGAGTCCAGATCGGGGAGCTTCGCGAGCGGCTGGGGGGGCTTCCCTCTCCGGACGAGGCGGAGGGAATCTGGCGCGGTATCTGGCTCGAGGAGGCCCATCACTCCACCGCGATCGAGGGCAACACCCTCGTCCTCAAGCAGGTCGAGCAGCTCCTCGACGAGGGGCGCGCGGTCGGCAACAAAGAGCTGAGCGAATACCTGGAGGTACGGGGCTACGCCGACGCGGCGGAATGGGTCTACGGCCATGGGATCCAGCCGAGCGGCTGGAGCGGCGGCAAGCTGATCACGCTCGCGGAGCTGCGGGAGGTCCACTCGCTGGCGATGACGGCCGTCTGGGAGGTGGCGCCGCATCCGCAGGCCACGGCGAAGGAGCGCCCAGGCTCGTTTCGCGAGCACGACATCGAGCCGTTCCCCGGCGGCATGCGGCCGCCGGACTGGACCCAGGTCCCGGTGCTCGTCCGCGACTGGCTCGGCGAAGCGCAGGCGTTGCGCAAGCTGGACGAGGCGCAGGTCCCCGAGGCCTTGGCCCGCCTGCACGCGCGCTTCGAGCAGGTCCACCCGTTCCTCGACGGCAACGGGCGGACCGGCCGGCTCGTCCTCAACCTGATCCTGATCCGCCTCGGATATCCGCCGGCGATCATCTATAAGGGAGATCGAGCCAAGTACCTGGCCGCCCTTCGACGTGCCGACCGAGGGGATTGCAGCGCCCTTGCCGAGTTCCTCGCCCGCGCGATCCTCGACAACCTCCACAAGTTCGTCGTTCCCGCGATCGCCGGACCGGCGCGCCTCGTGCCGCTGCCGGCGCTAGCGACCGAGAAGCTCTCGGCCAACGCGCTCCGGGTCGCCGCGATGCGGGGCAGGTTGAAGGCCGCGAAGGCCGCGGACGGGACCTGGCGCAGCTCCTCGGTCTGGGTGGAAGAGTACGCAGCCAGCCGCTACAAGCGGCAATAGGCCTCGAATGGGCCGACCCGCGCCTCTGCCGCCGACCTAAATAGACTGCCGCGTCCGTGTTCCAGAAGGTCCTGATAGCCAACCGCGGCGAGATCGCGATTCGGGTCGCCCGCACCCTCCGGGAGATGGGCATCGTCTCGGTCGCCGTCTACTCGGAGATCGACCGCGACGCTCCCCACGTGCGCGAGGCCGACGAGGCCTTCCTGATCGGCCCGGCGGTGCCCGCCGAAAGCTACCTCGACATCCAGAAGATCATCGACACCGCCAGGGAGGCCGGCGCCGAGGCGATCCACCCCGGCTACGGCTTCCTCGCCGAGAACGCCGACTTCGCCCGCGCCTGCGCCGAGCACGGGATCGTCTTCATCGGCCCGCCGCCGGAGGCGATCGAAGCGATGGGCTCGAAGACCCGCGCCCGCGAGATCATGGCCGAGGCGGGCGTGCCGATCGTCCCCGGCTCGACCGAGGTCGCCAAGGACCTCGACGACGCCCGCAAGCAGGCCGAGGAAGCCGGCTACCCGGTCGCCTGCAAGGCCGCGGGCGGCGGCGGCGGCAAGGGCTTCAGGGTCGCGATGACGCCCGACGACCTCCAGGACGCCTACGAGGGCGCCGCCCGCGAAGGCGAGAAGTTCTTCTCCGACTCCCGCGTCTACATCGAGCGCTACCTCGAGGACCCGCGCCACGTCGAGGTCCAGGTGCTCGCCGACTCGCACGGCAATGTGATCCACCTCGGCGAGCGCGACTGCTCGATTCAGCGCCGCCACCAGAAGGTGATCGAGGAGGCCCCCGGGCCGCACGTCGACGAGGAGATGCGCGAGCGGATCGGCAAGATCGCCACCGACGCTGCCGCTGCCGTCGGCTATCGGGGCGCCGGGACCGTCGAGGGCATGCAGGTCGGCGACGAGTACTTCTTCCTCGAGATGAACACCCGGGTCCAGGTCGAGCACTGCGTGACCGAGATGGTCACCGGCGTCGACATCGTCCGCGAGCAGATCCTCGTCGCCGCCGGCGAGCAGCTCTCGATCGCCCAGGAGGACGTGAAGCTGAACGGGTGGTCGATCGAGTGCCGGATCAACGCCGAGGCGGCGCACAAGAAATTCGCCCCCGCCCCGGGGCCGATCGGCGACTCCTACCGCGAGCCCTCCGGCCCCGGCGTCCGCGTCGATTCCGGCGTCGAGGGCGGCGGCGAGGTGACGCCGATGTACGACCCGATGGTGGCCAAGCTGATCGTCTGGGACGTCGACCGCGAGAAGGCGACCCGGCGCATGCTGCGGGCGCTCGGCGAATACGACTCCGGCGGCCTCACCACCCTGATCCCCTTCCACGAAGCGATCCTCGCGACCGAGCAGTGGGCCAAGGGCGAGACCTGTCGCGACCTGATGGAGGACAGGGAGTGGCTGAAGTCGACCGCGCCGGCCGACGCGAAGCCGCCCGAGCCCAGCGAGGAGGGCGCCGAGGTGGTCAGCCGCGACTACAAGGTCGAGGTCTCGGGCAAGCTCTTCGACGTCAAGGTGATCGGCGAGGCCCCCGCGGGCGGCGCCGCGCCCGCCGCGGGCGGCAAGAAGCCGCCGAAACGCGAGCGCAAGGGCGGCGGCGGCCCCAGCGCCTCCAGCGAGGCCCTGCCCTCGCCACTACAGGGCACCGTCCTCAAGGTCGCGGTCGAGCAGGGCGCCGAGGTCTCCGAGGGCGACCTGATCTGCGTGATCGAGGCGATGAAGATGGAGAACGAGATCACCGCCCACCGCTCCGGCAAGGTCACCACCCTGAACGTCTCCGAAGGAGCCGCCGTCTCCTCCGGCGACGTAATCGCCGTCATCGAGTAGAACCACCTGACCAGGCTTGCCAGGAGGGGGTAATGACCCCTGATCGGCTTGTACTTCTCGGTCGCGCGCATCTCGGACGGCTGGACGCGATCACCCGAGCAAGTTGAGAGAAGGGGTCATTACCCCCTCCCCTCACGCCTGCCGTTTGGGGTGGCGCTTTTCTTCGCGTTCTTTTTGCTTGCGCCGTTCTTCTTCCCGCCGTTCCTTGTCGACCTTCCGCTGCTCCTTCTTGGTCAGCGGGAATTTCGGCGCGACTTCGCGGCAGGCGCGGCCGACGCAGTTCTCCAGCCGAACGAGCTGGGCGTGGAGGAAGGCGCGGATCGGGAAGAAGTTGGGGATCTTCACCATGTTGTTGAGCTCGTACGGGTCCTTGGTGATGTCGTAGAGCTCCTTCTCGCCGCTCGGCCACTCGATGTACTTGTAGGGGCCGAGGCGGATCCCAACGTAGTCCTTGGGCGGGGCGATGATCGAGGCGCCGGCGTCCCGGCGGGAGGAGCTGGCGCGGGCGGGCCGCTGCCCGGTCGGTTCGCCGTTGGCTTCGACGTCGTTGGTCTCGACGAAGGACTCGAAGAGGATCGGCCGCCGCGTGCGCAGGCTCGGGTCGCGCATGAACGGGACCAGCGAGGTGCCGTCGATGCTCTTGTCCGCTTTCACCCCGGCCAGCTCGAGGATCGTCGGGGCGATGTCGATGTTCGCCGCCAGCTCGCCGGTGAAGGTGCCGGGTTTGATCCCCGGCCCGCGGATCAGCAGCGGCAGGTGGGTGGCCGTCTCGTAGGCGAGGAACTTGCCGCCGGTGAGCCGGTGCTCGCCGAAGAAGAAGCCGTTGTCGGAGGTGAAGATGACGTAGGTGTTGCGCAGCCGGTGCAGCCCGCCGAGCGTGTCGATCACCGTTTTGACGCCGTCGTCGATCGCCCGCAGCGAGGCCAGCGCCTTCTGGTAGTAGACGCGGTAGGTGTGGATGTCGGTCGGCGAGAGGAAGGGCGCTTCGCGGATGAAGTGCGGCTTGTCGCTGACGTTGCCCTCGTTGAACCCCTGCGAGCTGTTGTGCGGGTAGGGGGCGCCGTCGAAGAGGGTGTAGTGGCGCGGCGCCGGCTCGGGCCCGGCGGGTCGGCGGAAGTCGCCGTGCGGGGCGGTGAAGTCGAGTTGCAGGTAGAAGGGCTGGTCGGCCGGGGTGCCGGTCAGCTCTTCCCAGGCGATCCGGCTGAGCACGTCGGTCTCGTACAGGCACGGTTTTTCTTCGATCGTTGCCGTCGGGCAGCCGAAGTAGTCGCGTTCGCCGTATTCGCGCGTTTCCCAGCTGCCGGGGTCGCCGAACGGCCCGTCGAGGGTGCCGTTGTCGTTGAGCGTGTAGCCGTAGAAGTAATGGTGGGTGTCGGCCTTGAGGACCGTGTGCCAGGCGTTCCAGCCCGGCGGCACGTCGGTGCCGAGGTCGTGCGGCTCGTCGCCGTAGCCGTTGAGGAACTTGCCGATGTGGATCGTCCGGTAGCCCGCCCCCTGCAGCCAGGTGGCGAGGTTGTGGGAGAAGGCGCCGCGCGCCTTGAAGCCGGTGTAGCCGCCGTTCGGCTGCACGTTGCCGCGGACGTTGTGGTTGTGGGCGTAGCGCCCGGTCAGGAGGCTGACCCGCGAGGGGCAGCAGAGGGGGTAGGGGACGTAGTAGCGGCCGAAGGTGATGCCGCGGCCGGCGATCAGCGAGAGCGTGTTCGGCATCGTCGGGATTTCGACCCCGCCGGCGTTGAAGACGTCGTAGAGCTGGTCGAGGGTCGCGTCGTCGGTCTGGATGACGACGAAGCTCGGGTCTTCGGGCGGGAAGGCCGAGCTGGAGGCGGCGCTCGCCCGCTGCGAGCCGAGCGCGACGAGGCCGACGAGCAGGGCGAGCAGGCCCGCCGCCAGGGCCAGGCTGAGGGCACGCGAACGACTGGTATGTAGAGCGAACGTCTGCATCGGGAAGATCGGGAGCGGCTACCCCCGAAACCGGCGCTTCACGCCTGAGTTGCGGCGTGAACGCTAGAAGACGCTCAGGACGCGCCGAGCTTTTTCGCGGCCTCGCGGAAGTTTTTCACCGTGGCGCTGGGGGCTTTGCGCCCTTCCAGTTTCTCGCCGTGGCGGTTGACCCAGATCACCGGCACGTTCATTTTCAGCACCGGCGCGACGTCGGTCGCGTAGTTGGAGCCGATGTGGACCCAGCCTTTCTTGCCGCCGATCCGCCGCGCGCACTCTTTGAAGTGCACGGGGTCGGGCTTGTAGCTGCGCACCTGCTGGGCGGTGACGACGAGGTCGAGTTCGGTCCGCAGGTGGCGGCGCGAGATCCCCAGCAGTTTGTCGTCGATGTTGGAGATGATCCCGATCTCGTAGCGTTTGCCGAGCCGGTCCATCGCCGCGTTGGCCTCGCGGAACGGCAGCCAGTAGGCGACGCTGTTGGGCAGGAACTGGGCCCGCGAGGGCTCGACTTCCCAGCCGATCTCGCCGGCGACTTTGACGATCGTGCGGCGCAGCACCTCGGCGTAGAGCTCATACGAGCCGGCCATGATCTCCGCCTGAACCTCCATGAAGCGCTCGAGGAAGGGCCCCTCCTCGAAGCTGAAGCCGTCTTTCGCCGCCTCTTTCCTGCAGGCGTCGACGATGCCCTTCTCCCAGTCGATCAGGGTGCCGTAGCAGTCGGCGGTCACCCATTTGATGGTTTTCAAGCTTGGCAGCGGCATCGCGAGGCGCGGCATTATGTCATTCGGATAGTCTGCCGCGCGCGCTCCCCCCAAGCGCACTCTCTTCATGGACCTTCTCGAGTACCAGGGCAAGCAGCTGTTCGCCAAGCACGGCATCCCCGTGCCCAGTGGCGAGGTCGCCGACACGGTCGACAAGGCCGTCGCCGCGGCGGAGCGGATCGGCTATCCCTGCGCGATCAAGGCCCAGGTGCTGATCGGCGGCCGCGGCAAGGCCGGCGGGATCAAGATCGCCCAGGACGCCGAGGAGGCGCGGGCGCACGCCGACGCGATCCTCGGCATGGACATCGTCGGCCCGCACGGCGAGGGGCCGTTCCGGGTCGACCAGGTCTGGATCGAGGGCGGCTCCGACATCGCCGAGGAGTACTACGCCTCGATCATCCTCGACCGCGGCGAGAAGAAGCTGCTGGCGATGGTCTCGGCCAAGGGCGGGATGGACATCGAGGCGGTCGCCGCCGAGGACCCCGACGCGCTGGTCAAACGCCACGTCGACCCGACCCGGCCCTTCGACGCCGCCGCGGCACGGGAGATCGTCGCCGACGCCGGCCTCGCCGAGGACGCCCTCGACCAGGCCGCCGAGGCGCTGGTGAAGCTGGAGGAGGTGGCGCGCGAGGAGGACGCGACCCTGATCGAGGTCAACCCGCTGATCGTCACCGCCAGCCGCGACGTCGTCGCCCTGGACTCGAAGGTGACGATCGACGGCAACTCGCTCTTCCGCCACCAGGACCTCGCCGAGATCGCCGACACCGTCGACGACCCGCAGGAGCAGATGGCGAAGGAGAAGGGCCTCACCTACGTCAAGCTCGACGGCAACGTCGGCATCCTCGCCAACGGCGCCGGCCTCTGCATGTCGACGCTCGACGTCGTCGCCCAGGCGGGCGGCCGCCCCGCCAACTTCCTCGACGCCGGCGGCGGCTCCAAAGCCGAGGCGATCGTCAACGCGCTCGAAGTCATCAAGTCCGACGAGAAGGTGACGGCGATCCTCTTCAACATCTTCGGCGGCATCACCCGCTGCGACGAGATCGCCAACGGGATCGTCACCGCTTCGCAGCAGATCGACCTCGGGGTGCCGCTGGTGGTGCGCCTCGACGGGACCAACTCGGAGGAGGGGCTGGAGATCCTCGCCGCGGCGGACCTGCCCAACCTGCACCAGGAGAAGACGATGCTCGACGCCGCGCGCCGCGTCGTCGAGCTTGCCGGGAGCGCCTCGTGAGCATCATCGTCGACGAGAAGACGAAGCTCGCGGTCTCCGGGCTGACCGGCCGCGAGGGCTCCTTCCACGGCCTCCGCAACAAGGCCTATGGGACCGACCTCGTCGCCGGGGTCACCCCCGGCAAGGGCGGTCAGGACGTCGAGGGCGTGCCGGTCTTCGACACGATCTCCGAGGCGGTCGAGGAGGCCGGCGCCAACACCTCGATGATCTTCGTCCCGGCGCGTTTCGCCGCGGCGGCGATCGACGAGGCGATCGACTCCGGGGTCGAGACGGTGATCGCGATCACCGAGGGGATCCCGGTCCTCGACATGCTGAGCACCTACTGGAAGGCGAAGGAGGCGGGGGTGCGGCTGATCGGGCCGAACTGCCCCGGCGTGCTCTCGCCCGGCAAGGCCAACGTCGGCATCATCCCGGCCCAGTTCTTCGACCCGGGCCCGATCGGGGTCGTCTCCAAGTCGGGGACGCTGACCTACCAGATCGGCAACGAGCTGAAGCAGGCCGGCACCGGCAACTCCTCGATCGTCGGCATCGGCGGCGACCCGATCGTCGGCTCCGACTTCATCGACGTCCTCAAGCTCTACGAGGCCGACCCCGACACCGAGCTGATCGTGATGGTCGGCGAGATCGGCGGCGACGCCGAGGAGCGGGCGGCCGAGTTCATCGCCGCCGAGGTCTCGAAGCCGGTCGTCGCCTACATCGCCGGCTTCACCGCGCCCCCCGGCAAGCAGATGGGCCACGCCGGCGCGATCATCTCCGGCTCCTCCGGCACCGCCCAGGCGAAGAAAGACGCGCTCGAAGCGAAGGGCGTGCGGGTCGGCGAAAGCCCGACCGAGACGGCCGCGATCGCGGCCGAGATGCTGCGCTCGCTTTAGGGACGGGCTTGGCGCTCACCGCGCGCCGAGCAGCGCCCGCAGCTCGGCGGCGAGCTCCTGAGGTTCGTCGTCGAGACGGCGATGGGTGATGCGGATGGTGCGGTAGCCGGCGAGCATCAGCTTCGGGTCGCGGGCGCGATCGCGCTCGAAGGCGGCCCGGTGGCCATGGTGTTCCCAGCTGTCGAGCTCGACCACGAGCTTGGCGGCTGGCCAGAGGGCGTCGACCTCGTGGCCGAGGACGTGGACATTCTGGGCCGGCTTGGGGAGACGGTGCTCGCGGAGGAAGCGGGCGAAGCGGATCTCCAGCGGCGAGCGCCCTTCGTCGGGTGGGCCGAGCTCCGCTAGGAGGCGCCGCACCGGCCGCAGCGCCCGGCGACCCCGGCCGCGCTCGCAGACCTGCTCGAGCTCCCGCAGGCGGAGGAGCTTGAGGCGATCGGCCTCTTCTGCCGCTCCCTTCAGGGTCTCGTATGGCGCGACTTCGCCGAGATCGAAGAGGGTACGGGCGACGGTGGTGACCGGGATCGCCTCGCGGATCATCCGGTCCTCCGGTGCCAGCCTGCAGCGGTGGATCCAGATTCCCTCCCGTCGCCGGATTCCCTGACGCCCGCAACCTGCGGTCACGTGGACCGGCCCGCGCCGCGGCCGCTGGATTCCCCACAGCACCGCTGCGGTGCGGTGGCTGAGCAGCGCATCCGGGCCGTAGGCCAGCACCGCCGCCCACCAATGCCCCCGCCGAGGAACCCGTAGGCGCCCCACGGCGTAGACGTTGCGATGCACCTGCCGGAGCCGGTGCTCCCAAAGCCGTCTCTCGATCCAACGTATGCCGAATCCCAGCTCCAGCAGCTGCGAGTGCGAGACCACCCCATGTTGCCGCGTCGCCAACCGCGCCAACCCCCGCTCCCGCCCGGCGTTTCTGAGTTTCCCCTCCATATATGTGGGTCAAGCTCAGACACGCCTGCGATTCGCCCCCTCGGGCTGGTGCGGCTGCGAGTTGACGGCGCTCTTTGGGAGGTTCGCGGGAGCGGCGGCGTTGCTAGGGTCGAGAGCTCATGGCGGGCGACACGATTTCATTCGCGCGCGGGGCTCCCAGCGCCGACATCCTCCCCCACGAGCAGGTGCGGGAGGCGGCGCAGCGGGCGCTCGCTTCCGACTGGGAAACGGCGCTCTCCTACGGCGTCGGGATCGGCCATCCCGGCCTCTGCCAGTGGGTGGCGGAGCGGCACGGGCACCTCGACTCCTCGCAGGTGATGATCGCCAACGGCTCGCTGGAGGGCGGGGCGATGCTGTTCCAGCACCTGCTCGGGCCCGGCGACCGCGTCGTCGTCGAGCAGCCGACCTACGACCGCACGCTGTTGCTCCTGCAGCAATTGGGCGTGGAGCTGGTGCCGGTGCCGCTGGAGGCCGACGGGCTCAACCTGGGGGAGCTGGAAGCGGCGCTCGATGAGGGCCCGATCAAGTTCGCCCACGTCATCCCCAACGCCCACAACCCGGCCGGCTGCACGCTCTCGGTCGAGAAGCGCCGCCGCCTGGTCGAGCTCGCCGCCGAGCGCGACTTCTGGATCTTCGAGGACGACCCCTACCGCGAGCTCCCCTTCGAGGACGAGCCGCTGGAGACGATGCTTTCGATGGACCAGGCGGGCAAAGTCGTCCACGCCTCTTCCTTCTCGAAGACGGTCAGCCCCGGCGTCCGCGTCGGCTACCTCGCCGGCCCCGCCGAGGAGATCGGGAAGCTGGCGAAAAAGGCCAACGAGACCTACATCTCGCCGAACATGCTGGCGGAGTCGATCGTGCTCGAGCTCTGCCGCAGCGGCGAGCTCGACCGCAACATCGAGTTCGTCAAAGGCGAGCTGAAGGCGCGCTGCGACGCCCTCGTCTCGGCGCTGAGAGAAAAGATCCCCGAGGCCGAGTTCGTCGTCCCCGACGGCGGCTACTTCCTCTGGCTCGACCTCGCTGAGGGCACCGACACCGCCGCCCTCCTCGCCGAGGCGAAGAACCACGGCGCCACCTTCGTCGCCGGCCCCGACTTCATGATCGACGGAGGCGCCAACAGCCTCCGCCTCTCCTTCGCCCCGGTCCCCGCCGCCCTCGCCGGCGAGGGCGTTTCGC
>DATHFL010000340.1:0-7161 GCA_035318125.1 Solirubrobacterales bacterium
ACGTGTGGAACGCGCGGGTCCGCGATTTCTCCTCGCGGCCGATCTACAACGTCGGCGAGCGCTCCGGGATCAAGCTCTGGAAAGTCATCCCGTCGATCGCCTGGCTGCTTTTCAAGGGCTTCTTCTGGCGGCTGCGCGAGAAGTACGTGATCCGGGACTTTCACCCGCTGGTCTTCTTCTACGCGCTCGGGATCGTGATGTCGACAATCGGCCTTGCCCTCGGTGCCTGGGTAGCGATCGAGCGGATCTTCCTCGGCGGCGACATCACCGCGGGGACGGCGACGCTCGTCGCGCTGCTGCTGATCTCGGGGACGCAGTTCACGCTGTTTGCGATGTGGTTCGACATGGAGTCGAACAAAGACCTCCGCTAGCAGGGATTTCTGGGCCGTAAAGCGTTAGTAAGGATCCCGGAGGCCAGCCGGGCGTGCCGATACCCTCCCCCGGTGGCCACCGCCGTCGTGACCGGTGGAGCCGGGTTCCTCGGCTCCCACCTCTGTGAGTACCTGCTCGCGCAGGGCCACCGGGTGATCTGCATCGACAACCTCGAGACGGGGTCGTTGGAGAACATCGCGCACATCCGTGACGATGCGTTCGAGTTCCGCAACGTCGACATCACCGAGAGGGTCGAGATCCCCGAGGCGGTCGACTTCGTCTACCACCTCGCCTCGCCGGCCAGCCCGATCGACTACCTGCGGCTGCCGCTGCACACGCTCAAGGTTGGCTCGCACGGCACCCACCACATGCTCGGGGTCGCCAAGTTCAAGCGCGCCCGCTTCCTGATCGCCTCGACCAGCGAGGTCTACGGCGACCCGCAGGTCCACCCGCAGACCGAGGACTACTGGGGCCACGTCAACCCGATCGGCCCGCGCGGCGTCTACGACGAGGCGAAGCGCTACGCCGAGGCGCTGACGATGGCCTACCACCGCCAGCAGGGGGTCGACACGGCGATCGTCCGCATCTTCAACACCTACGGCCCGCGGATGCGCGCCCACGACGGCCGCGCGATCCCGACCTTCCTGCGCCAGGCGCTGCAGGACCGGGCGCTGACCGTCTTCGGCGACGGCAGTCAGACGCGCAGCTTCTGTTACGTCGACGACCTGATCGACGGCATTGTCCGGCTTGCCGAATCCGACGTCCACACGCCGGTCAACATCGGCAACCCCAATGAGTTCACCCTGCTGGAACTGGCGAAGGCGGTGATCGAGGTGACCGAATCGCGCTCGGAGATCGTCCACGAGGCGCTGCCGACCGACGACCCCCAGCAGCGCCGCCCCGACATCACCCGCGCCCGCGACCTGCTCGGCTGGGAACCGACGATCGAGCTCACCGAGGGCCTGCGCCGAACGATCGACCAGTCCGGCATCGAGCGCCTCGTCGGCGCCTCCGACTGAGCCAGTCCGGTTTGTAATAACGCGAACGTTATACAACGTCTACGTTATACTCCCTGGGGATGAGTTGGGAGGCCGAGAGAACCGCCGAGTTCGACGAGTGGTGGAAGGCATTGACCGACGCCGAGCAGCGACGCGTCGTTGCCTCGGTCGAGGCCCTCGAAGAGCTCGGGCCCACGGCGGGACGGCCTTTGGTCGATTCCGTCAAGGGCTCGAAGCACCCCAACATGAAGGAGTTACGGATAGGCAGCACGATCCGCGTCTTTTTCGCCTTTGACCCGAGGCAGATCGCGATCCTGCTGATCGGCGGCGACAAGGCCGGAAAGACAAAACGGTTCTACAAGCAGATGGTCCGGAAAGCCGACCGAATCTACGAGAAGCACCTAAAAGACCCCCGGCACGCAAAGGACGAGAACGATGGCGGCAGCGAAGAAGTTCAAGGAGCTCAGCGAGGAGGTCCGTAAGAGACCTGGCGCCGCTGAGGAGATCGAGGCACGCAAGCGCGGCATCATCGCCGCGGTCCGCCTCAACGAACTGCGGCAGCAGCGAAGGCAAACCCAGGCAGGTCTGGCCGACCTGATGGGGACGACCCAGGCCAACATCTCCCGGATCGAGCACTCCGACAACCTATATCTGAAGACTCTGAACGAGTACGTCGAGGGGTTGGGAGGCCGGCTGGAGATCAACGCCGTCTTCGACGACGACGTTTTGCCTCTGGGTCTGGTCGAAACCGGCGGTAAGAGAAAACTCGCCTAGTACCAGCTCTGCAAACAAAAGGGGCGGCCTGGAGGCCGCCCCTCTCGCGATGCAGCGGGCTAGCTGCGACTACTGCGTCTGGGCGGTGAAGGAGAAGGTGCCCAGCGGGTTGCCGGCGGAGATGTGGTCTTTTTCGACTTTTTTCTCCGCTTCTTCTTTGGCTTTCGCTTTGGCGAATTCCTGTTCGGCGGGTTCTTTGCATTTTTCGGGGAGCCCCGCGCACACAGCGGCGTAGACGCCGGCTTCGTAATAGGCCTGGTAGACCTTGACGAAGCCCTCCAGGACTTCGGCGGCGACCGGTTGCAGCGTCGCCGAGGCGTCTTTGACCGTGACGGTGCGGGCCGCGGCGTCGGCGCTGACCGTCGCCCCGGTGAGGGTCAGGTCGGCGATCGAGCTGCGCCCGAGGTTGCCGAGGTTGAGGCTTTCGCTCGCGTTGGATTTGGCGACTACTTCGACCGAGATGGTTTTAGCCGAGAGGTCGACGTAAAAGTTGCCCAGCGTGATTTCGGTTTCGAGGGCGGTCGTCGGGCTGGTCGGCAGTTTCTGGGACAGCAGCAAGCCGCCGCTCGTCTGCACGACGCCGGCCGTGGCGACCGGTGAGATCGAGCCGCCGCTGATCGGCAGCTCGTAGTTGCCTTTGCCTTTTTCGGTCGTTGGAGCGATCGTCGACGCGAACGTTTCGACGTCTTCGAGCTTTTTCAGCAGTTCGAGGTCGGCGTTGAAGCTGACGTTGCCGCCCGGAAGGATCGTCACCGTGCTCGGCTGCTCTTCGGCCGTCGCTTTGGCCATTAGGCGGTTGCCTTTGAACGGCTTCGGGCCTTTTTTGAAGCCGAGCTTCTTGTTGAACTGTTTGGCCGCGGCGTTGGTCAGCTTCAGCTTGTTGATGGCGAGGCTGAGCCCGAACCCGGCGCGGGCGAACGAGTATCCGGCGATGTTGGCGACTTTGACTCGCTTGCCGCCGACCTTGCCGTAGAGGCCCTTCTTCGCCGTGTTGATGACGATGGCCTTGAGCGGTGCCTTCTTCTTGCCGTGCTTGAACTGGAGCCCGCCGCCGAGGTTGAGCGTGCCCAAACCGTTGGTCGGGTCGATTTCGCCGCCGGTGACGGGGAAGGTGGCTTTCTTGCCTTTCAGTTTGGCGGCGCCGATCTTGCTGATTTTGACGCCCTTTTTCTTCAGGGTTTTGACGAAACCGTTGTTGAGGGTGACGGTGGCGGAACCACTCGCGACCGGATCGGCCGCGGCAGAGGCGAAGGGAGCGAACGCCAGCAGCGCGAACAGCGCAGTCGCCACGATCGCGGCGGGCAGCTTCGTCCCCAGGGCCATCCGTGGCTGGGTTGCTTCAGACATATGTTTCCTCCGTTTTTGCCGCCCCCTGCTGTTCCCTTCTCGGGCGACTTACGGCAAGTCGATTGCTGTCCAGGTTATTCCCGCTTTTCGCCCATTTACAACCCGGCGAACGGACCGATGTTCCGGTGGGACGCCGGCCCGCATCCGGGGCCCCTGCCCCAATATCCTCCGGGAGATGGCAATCGGCGACGCATCCGGCGCCCCGGAGACCCACCGCACGATCGCGCCGCTGGTCGGGCCCGACGACGAGCGCGTCTTCACCGACTCCGGGATCGAGATCGAGCCCCTCTACGACGAGGGGGACGTCGCGCCTGGGCTCGAGGAGCGGCTCGGCGAGCCGGGTCAGCCGCCGTTCACCCGCGGCATCCACGAGGGGATGTACCGGGACCGGCTCTGGACGATGCGCCAGTACGCCGGCTTCGCCTCCCCCGAGGACACCAACGAGCGCTACCGCTACCTGATCGAGCACGGCTCGACCGGCCTCTCGATGGCCTTCGACCTGCCGACCCAGCTCGGCCGCGACTCCGACGACCCGCTCTGCCACGGCGAGGTCGGTCGCACCGGGGTGCCAATCGACACGATCGAGGACATGCGGATCTGCTTCGACCAGATCCCGCTCGACGGCGTCTCCACCTCGATGACGATCAATGCCCCGGCGGCGATCCTGCTGCTGCTCTACGAGCTGGTCGGCGAGGAGCAGGGCGTCCCCTCCGAGAAGCTGCGCGGCACCGTTCAGAACGACGTGCTGAAGGAGTACATGGCCCGCGGCAACTACATCTACCCGCCGGAGCCGACGATGCGGCTGACCACCGACATCTTCGAGTACTGCCGCGAGAACGTGCCGAAATGGAACACGATCTCGATCTCCGGCTACCACATCCGCGAGAAGGGCTGCTCGGCTGTGCAGGAGGTCGCCTTCACCCTCTCCAACGCGATCGCCTACGTCGAAGCGGCGCTGGAGCGGGGGCTGAAGATCGACGAGTTCGCGCCGCGGCTGGCCTTCTTCTTCAACGGCCACAACAACGTCTTCCAGGAGATCGCCAAGTTCCGGGCGGTGCGGCGGATGTGGGCGAAGATCGTCGGCGAGCGCTTCGGGGCCGAGAACGAGAGCTCGCAGAAAATCCGCTTCCACACCCAGACCGGGGGCGTGACGCTGCAGGCCCAGCAGCCCGAGGTCAACATCATCCGCGTCGCCCTGCAGGGCTTCGCCGCGGTCTGCGGCGGCACCCAGTCGCTGCACACCAACGGCTTCGACGAGGCGCTGGCGCTGCCGACCGAGCGCTCGGCCCGGATCGCCCTGCGCACCCAGCAGGTGCTCGCCTACGAGTCCGGCGCCGCCGACACGGTCGATCCCTTCGCCGGCTCCTACTTCGTCGAGTCGCTGACCGACGAGATCGAGGCCCGCGCCTGGGAGCTGATGGACAAGGTCGAAGAGCTGGGCGGCTCAGTCGAGGCGCTGGAGTTCATGCAGCGCGAGATCGAGGAGTCGGCACTGAGCTACCACGAGCGCTACAAGAGCGGCCAGGACATCATCGTCGGGGTGAACAAGTTCGTCACCGACCAGGTCGACGACGTCGACATCCTCAAGGTCGACCCGGAGTCCGAGAAGCGCCAGCTGGCGCGCCTGAAGGCCTTCAAGGAGAACCGCGACCAGACCGAGGTCGAGGCCAAGCTCGAGGCCCTCCGCGACGTCGCCCGCGGCGACGGCAATCTGCTCCACCCGATCCGCGCCGCCCTCAAAGCCAACGCCTCGATCGGCGAGGCCTGCGGCGCGATGCGCGAGGTCTTCGGCGAATACAAAGGCGGCGCCTTCTTCTAGCGCCCCCCGCGAACTGCATCAACTTTTACTCCTGCTGGGTGGAAAAGTTGATGCAGTTCGGCTCCCAGACGTGGTTCTGGGGGAGGAACGCGCTTGCGGTGGTTGAAGCGGGTGGCGATGATCGAGGTCTCGAGGACGTTGATGAAGTCCGAGCCCGAGCTGGCGGAGCTGGTTGCGAGCGTCGAAGGCGTCGAGGTGACGATGGCCGAGAAGGGCTTCGGGACGCGGGTGGAGCTGCGCGCCGCGGAGGAGTCCGGCCTGGCCGTGGCCGACCTCGAGGCCGTGCTCGACCGGCTGGCGGAGCCGCAGCGGCGGCCCTTCAGTTGAGCGAGGAAAGAGCTTTGGAACGCATCCAGATGCGGCCGGCTGTGACCGGCCCGGAAAGTGAGTCGAACCGGTGAACACGCTGAAGCGCCACCTCTCGGTGGCGAACGTCCTGTCCTGCACCGCCCTCTTCGTCGCCCTTGGCGGCGCCGCCTACGCGGCGGTGAAAATCCCGCCGAACGCGGTCAAGTCGGTCAACATCGCCCCGCAGGCGGTGACCAACCCGAAAATCAAGCAGCAGGCCGTCACCTCCGGGAAAATCAAGAACGGCGGCGTCAACGCGCTCGACATCGGCGCCGGCCAGGTGACCAGCGAGAAGCTCGCCACCGGCGCGGTGACCGGCAAGAAGATCGCCAAGAAAGCGGTGAGCCCGCGGACGATCGCCAACGAAGCGGTGCAGACCGACAAAATCGCCAACGAATCGATCGTCGCCTCGAAGCTCTCCTCGTCGCTCTACGCGCAGCTGGTGAGGAACGTCGCCTACTTCAGCGAAAGCAGCGCCTCCGACAGCGAAGCCAACAAGTCGGCGACCGCCAGCTGCCCGGCGGGCAAGGAGGCCATCGGCGGCGGCGCGCGGCTCGAAGGCGAACTCGCCGAGGTCGCGGTGACCGGTTCCTACCCGGTCTCGAGCGGCACCGTACGTACGGGTTGGGCGGCCCTTGCGCACGAGACCGGCGCTGGCCAGCCCGGGAACTGGTCGGTCGTGGCGTTCGTCGTTTGCGCAGAACTCTAGGATTAGTCCGGCATTGTGGAACTGGAGGGCCCGCACCCCTGCGGGCCCTCCGTCTTTCCGCAACGGAGCGACCGGCCTCGGGACGCCGCGTACCCCGCCGCAAATAGAATGCCGCGGCCCGTCCCCAAGCCCCTGCGGGGCGGCCCCTCATGACCATGCGTGAGAGAAACCCCGAAACCCACGAGGAGAAGCTCGCCTACCTGCGTGAGCTGCGCGAGGCCGCGGTCCACTCCGCCTCCGAGGCGGCGGTCGAGAAGCAGCACGCGAAGGGCAAGCTGACCGCGCGGGAGCGGATCGAGAAGCTGCTCGACCCCGGCTCCTTCGAGGAGCTCGACACCTTCGTCCGCCACCGCACCTACGACTTCGAGATGCAGAAGAACCGGCCCTGGGGCGACGCCGTCGTCACCGGGCACGGGACGATCGACGGCCGCACCGTCTTCGTCTTCTCCCAGGACTTCACCGTCTTCGGCGGCTCGCTCGGCGAGGTGATGGCCGAGAAGATGGTCAAGGTCATGGACCTGGCCGCCAAGGTCGGGGCGCCGGTGATCGGCATCAACGACTCCGGCGGCGCCCGCATCCAGGAGGGCGTCGTCTCGCTCGGCGCCTACGGCGACGTCTTCGTCCGCAACGTCCGCTGCTCGGGGGTGATCCCGCAGATCTCCCTGATCATGGGGCCCTGCGCGGGCGGCGCCGTCTACTCGCCGGCGATGACCGACTTCATCTTCATGGTCAAGGAGACCTCGCACATGTTCATCACGGGCCCCGACGTGATCAAGACGGTCACGGGCGAGGAG
>DATHFL010000341.1:0-4098 GCA_035318125.1 Solirubrobacterales bacterium
TCCTGGCCTTGTTCGGCCGAGCGCTCCAGGGCACTGTCATCCTTCCTGCGCTACTACAACCGGCGCAGGCCCCACAGCTCTCTTGGAGATCGGCCGCCGATCAGCCGTGTTCACAACGTCCGTGGGTAGGACAACTAGACCAGAGAAAGCGGGCGTGATCAGCAGAAGGCTGCCGTGGAAGACGAGAAGAGCGACCTCCAGCCGGTAGAGGCCCGCCTGCTGGAAAGCCACGGCCGGCAGATCTCCGGGGATCCGGATCACCACGCAAGACAGGAGCGCAATGCCCAAAGCGGTACCGGTGAGGACTCGGATGAGAGTGCGTGTGCGTCGCCCTGACACGCCTGGAGAAGCTCTGGCCACCGCAAAGTTCTCCCCCGCGATAAAGCCTCACCTATGCAAGAACCCGCGTTCTCCGTCTTTTCACATCCTCGTTCCGCCGGTGACGAACCCTGTGGGCGACAAGACGGATTGAGAGAGGGAGAGCACCGATGACTTCCCGTGTTGACATGCATTGCCACTCGACGGCGTCGCATTTTTCGAAGCTGGGGGTTCAGCGTTCGCTGGGGTTGCCGGAGTGCGCGACGCCGCCGGAGGAGGTCTATGAGCTTGCCAAGCGGCGGGGGATGGACTTTGTCACGATCACCGACCACGACACGATTGACGGTTGTCTGGAGCTGGCCGATCGTCCTGACTGCTTCGTCTCCGAGGAGCTGACCGCCCGCTTCGCCGGCGAGCCCCAGGCGGTGCACGTCCTCTGTTACGGGATCACTCCCGGGGACCACGAGTGGCTGCAGGCACATTCCGGCGATGTCGAGGCCTGCGCCGCCTACCTTCACGACGGGGGGATCGCCTGCGCGCTGGCGCATCCCTTCTTCAACGTCGCTGCACCGCTGACCCGGCGCCACCGGCGGCGGCTGGCGGAGCTCTTCCCTGTCTGGGAGGTCCGCAACGGCTCGCGGGCCGCCGAGCTGAACATGCCTGCCGCGGTCTACGTCGAGACCCACGGCGGCACCGGCGTCGGCGGCTCCGACGACCATGCCGGTGTCGACATCGGCCGCACCTTCACCGAGGCGCCGGCCGCTGCCACGCCGGAAGAGTTTCTGCAGCACCTGCTGAACGGAGACGCCGAAGCCGCTGGCGAGCAGGGCAGCGCCGCCAAGTGGACCCACGCGGCGATGGCCCTGGCGACGCGGACCCTCGTGGAAGACCCGGTCAACGAATCCGATCTACAAATCGTCCCCGGTATGCGGGGACGATTTGTAGGTCAGCCCGATCCCGGCGCCGTCCTCAAGATGGCCGAACGGGTGATCCGCGAGGGGGCCGCGCGCAAGGGCAAGATCGCCGCTGACGTCGGCCCCGAGGACGCCCGCAACCTGCTCGACGCCTGGCTCGCCGGGATCGACCTCGACCTCCGCGGCCGCGACCTGATCGCCTACCTGCAGGCTGACGACTTCTCCCACGCCGAGCTCTACCGGCGTGCCCGCCGCATCCACGACCGGCGCCTGCGCAAGGCGATGCGTGCCGGCAGCGACGCGGTCGCAGCGGGCGATCCCGGCGCCGCCGTCTCCTCGCTCTTCGAGGCCCTCGTCCCCGCCATCCCATACGCGCCGGCGACCGCTTTCCTCGGCGCCGAGAAGGCGAAGCTGCGCGACCGCTCCGGCGAGCGCCCGCGGGTCGCGATCCTCGCCGACGGGATCGGCTCGATGCACGGCGTCACCCACACGATCGAACAGATCCGCGAGCGCGGCGTCCCCGGCTTCGAGGTTGAGGTGGTCGGCACCGACCCCGGCGTCGACCGCCGCCTCCCCGCCGCGACCGAGCTCGAGGTCCCCTTCTACGAGGGGATGGTCCTGGGCGTCCCCGGCCTGCCCGACCTGGTCGAGACGATCGCCGAGGGGCGCTACGACCTCGTCCACGTCACCGCCCCGGGACCGGCCGGCATCGCCGCCACCCTGCTGACCCGGATCAGCGGCGTTCCCCTGATCGCCAGCTACCACACCGAGCTCGCCGCCTACGTCGGCATGCGCAGCGAGAACGGCGCCCTCGAGGCGCTGACCCGCACCGGGCTCGGCGCCTTCTACTCGGCCCCTTCGGCGGTGCTCTCGCCGAGTCCCTCGGCCGACGCCTCGGTGATCGCCCTCGGCGCCGACCCTGCTCGGCTCGGGCGCTGGGAGCGCGGGGTGGACGTCGAGCGCTTCGACCCCGCCAAGGCCGACCGCGACGCCTTCCCCGGCGAGGTCAAGGTCCTCTACGCCGGCCGCCTCACCCGCGAGAAGGGAGTCCACCTGCTCGCCGAGAGCTTCCTCCGCGCCCACGCCTCCGACCCCCGCCTGCACCTGCTGCTCGCCGGCGGCGGCCCCGAGGAAGCGGAGCTGCGGGAGCGGCTCGGCGAGCGCGCCACCTTCCTCGGCTGGCTCGAGGACGAGGAGCTGCCGCGCGCCTACGCCAGCGCCGACGCCTTCCTCTTCGCCAGCAGCACCGACACCTACGGCCAGGTGATCCTCGAGGCGGCGGCGAGCGGCCTGCCGGTCGTCGCCGTCGCCGAGGGCGGGCCGGCGGCGCTGGTCGAGAACCGCCACACCGGCCTGCTCTGCCGCCCCGACGCCGACCACCTGGCCGGTACGCTGCTGCAGCTCGCCTCCTCGCCGCAGCTGCGCCGGCAACTCGGCGACGCTGCCGCCCGCGCCGCTCGCGAGCGCTCCTGGGAGCGCTCGCTGCGGCAGCTTGCCGCCGGCTACCGGCGCGCCCTCGACGCCGCCGTCGCAGCAGCGCCGCAGGCGCACGCCCGTGCCGCCTGAGGCGGTCGGGGCGCCAGGGGTGCCTCAGTACGATGGATCGATCGACGATCCTGCCCTCTATTTCAACCGCGAGCTCTCCTGGCTCGACTTCAACCAGCGGGTCCTCGAACTCGCTGAGGATCCGGAGGTGCCGCTGCTCGAGCGCCTCCGCTTCTGCGGGATCTACGCCTCCAACCTCGACGAGTTCTTCATGGTCCGGGTCGCCGGCCTCTTCGACCAGCTCGACGCCGGGATCGACGCCCGCGGCCCCGACGGCCTCGCCCCGAGCGAGCAGATCGACGCGATCCAGCGCCGCGTCCTCGAGCTCGACGACCGTCTCTGCCGCTGCTTCGGTGCCGAGGTGCGCCCCGGCCTGGAGGAGCACGGGATCCGGATCGTCTCGCTGGAGACGGCGAGCGCGGAGGAGCGGCGGGAGATCGACGAGCGCTTCGAACAGCAGGTCTTCCCGGCGCTGACGCCGCTGGTGATCGGCCTCGGCCGGCCCTTCCCCTACATCTCCAACCTTTCGCTCAGCCTCGGCGTGCTGCTGCGCGACCCGGAGAGCGAAAACGAGATCATCGCCCGGGTCAAGGTGCCGAAGGAGCTGCTCGGCCGCTTCCTGCCGGTCGGCGACAGCGGCCAGTCCTTCGTCCCGCTGGAGGAGGTGATCGCCGCCAACCTTGACGCGCTCTTCCCCGGCACTGAGGTGATCGACCACGGCTACTTCCGGGTCACCCGCGACGCCGACTTCACCGTCTCCGACGAGGCCGACGACCTCCTGCAGGCGGTCCAGGACGAGATCCGCCGCCGCCGCTTCGGCGAGGTGGTGCGGCTGGAGATCGCCAGCGGCATGAACCCGAAACTGCGCGAGCAGCTGGTCTCGGCGCTGCGGCTGGAAGACCGCGAGGTCTACGACGTCGAGGGCCTGATCGACCTCGCCGACGTCGGGGCGGTCGCCGACCTGCCGGGCCACGCCGAGCTGCGCTGGCCGCCCTGGACGCCGGTCACGCAGCCGCGCCTGCAGGGCGAGGACGACGAGCAGGTCGACATGTTCGCCGAGATCCGCCAGCGCGACCTCCTCGTCCACCACCCCTACGACTCCTTCGCCAACTCGGTCGAGCGCTTCGTCTCCCAGGCGGTCGCCGACCCCGACGTGCTGGCGATCAAGCAGACCGTGTACCGGACCAGCGACGACTCGCCGCTGGTGCCATCGCTGATCCGCGCCTCCGAACGCGGCAAGCAGGCGGTCTGCATGGTCGAGCTGAAAGCCCGCTTCGACGAGGAGGCCAACATCC
This sequence comes from Solirubrobacterales bacterium, assembly GCA_035318125.1. Classification (GTDB taxonomy): domain Bacteria; phylum Actinomycetota; class Thermoleophilia; order Solirubrobacterales; family 70-9; genus VAYN01. The sequence continues at coordinate 4,073 of DATHFL010000341.1, forward strand.
ACTGGGCGAAGTCGCTGGAGGAGGCG
>DATHFL010000342.1:0-7030 GCA_035318125.1 Solirubrobacterales bacterium
CCCGCCGCTCTACGCGGCGGTGCTGGGCCTGCTGGCACCGGACGCCCTCGCCCCCACCGTCCTCGTCGACGCTTCCCAGATCCTCGCGGTGGCGATCCTGCCGATCGGCTTCTTCGCCGTCGGCGCCACCCTTGCCGAGGGCGCCAAGCAAGGCGAGCTCCCCCTGCCGCCGCCGATGAACGCCCCGGTCGCCGTCGCCACCGCCAGCCGCCTCATCCTCGCCCCGGCCCTGCTGATGCTCCTCGCCGCCCCCCTGATCGAGCTCCCCTCCGCCTACCGCCTGATGTCAGCGATGCCGACGGGGATCAACGCCCTCGTCGTCTCCCACGCCTACGGCCTCGACAACCGCATCGTCGCCGAGACGATCACCTGGTCGACCGCGATCGCCGTCCTCGCCGCCCTGGTCTCGCTGCTGTTCTGACTACTTATCCGCGATGACAGCCAGCAGGGCACCCGCAAAGCCCAGCAGTCCGATCCCGAAGGTCCAAATGCTCTGGATCAACACGTGATTGAGGGCATCGAGCCTCGAATCGACACGGGCGAAGCTCGCATCGACACGCGCGAAGCCCTCGTCCATCTTCTGATCCAGTTGATCGATCCTCCTGTCGAGCCGAGCGAACCCGGCATCCATCTTGCGATCGACCTGTTCGAATCTCTGATCGACTTTCGCGAAACCCTTATCCATCCGCTCGCCCTGATCGTCGACCTTCTTGCTGAGGTCGTCAAGCCGTCCGTCGTTCCACTCCATCTCCCCCACCTCCTTGTCCATGACCGCTGCCTCCATACGATCACCGTAGCAGACAAAAGCATACGTAAATGTGCCACCTCTGTAAATTCTCAGCGTGCTCCATCACGTCGGAATCGAGGTCAAACCAGCGGACATCGAGGCCGCAGCCGGCTTCTTCGAGCTGCTCGGGTTCGCCCGGGTCGAGCCGCCGCCGACGCTGAGCAAATACACCTGGCTCGAGCGCGAGGGGACCCAGGTCCACCTGATGCCCGAGGATGATCCGACCGTCCCCTCTCCCGGCCACCTCGCCGTCGTCGTCCCCGACTTCGAGGCGACGGTCGAGCGCCTGCGCGAGGGCGGCTTCGAGCTCGAAGCCAAAGGCGAACACTGGGGAGCGGCGCGGGCGCTGGCGATCGTCCCCGGCGGCCACCGGGTCGAGCTGATGGCCGCCCCGCCCGCCCCGCAGGCTTAGCCAGGCCCGTTGTCGCGGCTGGCGCCGTGCTTGGCGGCGAAGAGGTCGCCGTCGGCGACGCTCAGCAGCTCGTCGACCGTGCGCCCGTCGGCCGGGAACATCGCGAACCCCGTCGCCGCCGAGACCGGCCGCAGCTCGTCGCTGCCGAAGCCCCGGTGGACGACCCGGCCGCGCAGCCGCTTCGCCACTTCGCCGGCCTCTTCGGCGTTGACCTCAGGGACGATCACCGCGAACTCGTCGCCGCCCTGGCGGAAGACCGAGTCGCCGCCGCGCACCTCCTTGCCCAGCGAGCTGCCGATCTCGGCCAGCAGGCGGTCGCCTTCGAGGTGGCCGTGCAGCTCGTTGACCTGCTTGAAGCCGTCGAGGTCGAGGACGACGAGCGCGAACTCGCGCCCGTGGCGCTGGTGGCGGGCGATCTCCGCCGCCAGGCGCTCGTGCAGGGCGCGGTAGTTGCCGACCCCGGTCAGCTCGTCGCGCCGGGCCAGCGCCCAGAGCGCTTCGTGGCTTGTCCGCAGCCGGCGGACGAGGAGCACGATCCCGACCGCCACCGCGGCCAGGCAGGCCGCCTCGGCGAGGGCGAGGATCAGCGCCTGGCGCTTCGAGAAGGAGCCGACGATCAGCGGCGCCAGCAGCCCCAGCGCGACCGTGAACAGCGCCGCCAGCAGGTAGCGCGCTTTCAGCGACACGAGCCGCTCCCCGTCCGGCGATGTCAGCACTCGCCGCTCTTCCCCTGTCCCGACCGATCGACTGATGCCTAAAGATTACGTCTCCGCGGCGGCGCTGTCAGGCCGCCCCACTACGATGCCCCGGTGCGCTACCCGGTCGAAGACTTCACCGCCGAGGAGCGGGCCCTGCTCGCGCCTCATTTCACCAACCTCGACCGGCCCGTGTTCGCACTGGTGAACCTGCCGGAGACCGTCAAGGGAGCGCTTTTTGCCCGCTATTCGCGCTATTCCGGGACCGTGCGCAGGCTCTACCTGGAGGAGTTCGCCGCCGACGCGCCGACCGGCGGGCGCCCCTTCGACGAGGAGGAGGGAGCGCGGGCGGCGGGCCTCTACGAGCGCGTCTTCGTCGGCTACGGAGACGACTCGATCGCCCAGGTCGGCGGCGCCCACGTCGCCTGCGAGTGGGTCTCGAACATCCTCACCAAGCTGCTGCAGCGCGGCCGCCTCGCCGCCTACCTCGAGCAGTCGACCCGCTACATCCCCTACGACCAGCCGCTGCCCGACGGCGGCTACCGCTTCTACCGCGACGAGGAGCTGGGGCCGCAGTTCGCCGCCGCGATGGACGAGGTCTTCGCGATCTACTCGCGGGCGCTGACCGAAGTCGAGGAGTGGGCGGCGACCCGCTGGCCGCGCGGCGAGGAGGAGCCGGAGGGGGCCTGGCGGCGCTCGATCCGCGCCAAGGCGCTCGACCTGCTGCGCGGCCTGCTGCCGGCGGCGACCCTCAGCCACGTCGGCATCTACGCCTCCGGCCAGGCCTACGAGCAGCTGATCATGCGGCTGCTGGCCTCGCCGCTGCCGGAGGCGCGCGAGTTCGGCGGGATGGTCCTGGCCGAGCTGAAGCAGGTGATGCCGAGCTTCGTCTCCCGGGTCGACCGTCCCGAGCGCGGCGGCGAGTGGATCTCCTACCTGGAGCGGCGGCGCGAGCGGACCGAGGAGTGGGTCGCCCGGCTCGGTCTCGACCGCCGCGGCGAGGACGCCGACGCTCCCTCCGTCGAGCTGGTCCACGTCGACGGCACCGAAGAGGACCTGCTCGCCTCCTCGCTGTTCGAGTCGGCGAGCGCCCCGGAGACCGAGATCCTCGCCCGCATCGACGTCCTCGACCGCGAGGAGCGGGCGGAGCTGCTGGGGGCGCTGGTGGGAGAGCGCGCCAACCGCCGCCACCGGCCGGGGCGCGGCTTCGAGGCGCTGCGCTACCGCTTCGAGATCGTCTCCGACTACGGCGCCTTCCGCGACCTGCAGCGCCACCGGATGCTGACCTGCCAGTGGCAGCGGCTGACCCCCGACCTCGGCGCCGGCGTCCCCGAGGAGGTCCGCGAAGCCGGCGTCGGCGGCGAGTTCGAGCGGGCACTGGAGATCTCCCGCAACGAGTACGAGCGGCTCTGGACGGCCGGGGTGACCGAGCAGGCGCCCTATGCCCTCAGCCTCGCCTACCGCATCCGCTACACGCTCGACCTCAACGCCCGCGAGGCGATGCACCTGATCGAGCTGCGCTCGGGCCGCGAGGGCCACCCCACCTACCGGGCGGTTGCCCAGGCGATGCACGAGCGGATCGCCGCCGTCCACCCCGGCGTCGCCGCCGCGATGTCCCACGTCGACACCTCGGTCGAGCCCCGGCTGGAGCGGATCATGAGCGAGATCCGCACCCACCGCAAGCGCGTCGCCGCCGGCCAATCCGAGTAGCTACTCGCGCTGCTTGCGCTTGCGCCGCTCCGCCGGCTCGCCGTCTTCGGCCGCCTCCACGTCCTCGCTCGGTTCGAGTTCCGCCGCTGCCTGTTCGCCCGGGCTCGGCCAGGGCACGGCTTCGCCCTCCTCCCAGGCCGGCGGGCGGCCGTTGGGGACTTTGCCGATCACGAGCAGGCCGAAGTAGACGAACCAGATCAGGGTGAAGATGATCAGGCCGAAGAGGGTGGCGATGCCGAGCGCCATCCCCAGCGAGCCCCAGAAGCGGCTCAGCAGGCCGGTCCGCATCGCCCAGAGGCAGGTGTAGAAGAGGACGACCACGAAGCCGAGGCCACCGGCGATCCCGAAGCCGGTGGCGAAGGGGGTGAGCGAGGCTTCTCCCTGCGCGTTGGAGGCTTCGTCGTCTGCGAGCTTGCGCTTTTCGCAGGCCTTGGCGGTCTCGTCGTCTTCGCGGTCGGACTTGCAGTCCTCCCGGGCCTCCTGCGGCGAGAGCGTCGACTTCGCTTCGCCGGCGACGAACTGGTCGGCCGCTTCCTGCTGGGCCGCGGCCCCGAAGCCGGCGGAGAGGGCGAGGAAGATCGGCGCCGCGACGACCAGCCCGATCAGCTGCGAGCGCATCTGCGGGCTGCGGGCCCGGGCGGCGCGGAAGAGGTAAAGGAGCGGGAAGGCGAGGAGGGCGAAGGCCGCGGCCCGCAGCAGACCGACCAGCGTCACCGAGCCGCCGTGGGCGTCGACCGAGCGCAGGATCTCGGCGTCGCCGCTGCCGCTGACTTCGTTGACGATCGCGGCGGCGACCAGGAAGGCGACCGCCAGGAACGTCGCCAGCGCGGTGGGCAGCGCCCAGCGCGACTCCGTCTCCAGGACCTCAGCTTTGCTCACGCTATCCCCTCTCGTGGAAGTAGAACTGGGGCAGGGCCCCTTCGATCACGTCTTGGGTCATCTTCTGCGCCACCTCGAGATTTCCGCTGCGGACGGCGATGTCGTCGAGGCTGACGATCCCGACCAGCTCCTCGCCGCGGAGGACGGGGAGCCGGCGGACGCGGTGCTGGACCATCAGCGCCGCCGCCTCGTCGAGCTCCATCTCCGGCTCGCCGCCGATCAGCGGCCGCGAGGCATGGTCGATCGCCGGCGCGGCGGGGTCGACCCCCTCGGCGAAGACCCGCAGGGTGAGATCGCGGTCGGTCAGCATCGCCACCGGCCGCCCGGCGGAGTCGACGATCACGACCGAGCCGACGCGGTGGTCCCGCATCAGCCGGGCGACGTCGAGGGCGCTCGCCTCCGCGGTCGCGGTGACGACGCCCGCGGTCATGATCTCGCTGAGCCGCACGGGCCGTACGCTATCGCTCGCTTCCCTCGATCAGCCATCGGCATCGCAGGCCACGTAGCGGGTCCCGCGGCGCTCTCCCCGCCGCGTCAGCCTGCCTTCTTCGACCAGTTCACGCAGCAACCGCAGGGCGTCGACTCGGTCGAGGCCAGTGCGCGCCCTGACCTCCGCGTTGCTCACCGGCCCCTCCGTCGCCAGCGAGCACACCATCGTCTTCAGCTCCTCCCGCCCCAGACGCAGACCGGCCGGAGGCTCCAGGTCTCCTTCCAGCAAATAGACGGCGCCGCCCCGCTCGCCTTGCTGAGTGAGGAACCCGGCGTTCCGTAGTCGCTGGAGCGATTGCGTAGCGGTGAAGCGGTCGACGTGCGCCAGCTCTCTGACCCGTGAATTGGTCAGTTCCTCTCCGCGGGCCGCATGGACGAGAAGGATCCTGTCCATCGGCTCGATCTCGCCCCGGGCCTCGATCTCCCGCACCCAGGCCCTCTCCTGCGCGGTGACTCCTCCCCGCACCGGAAGGGCCACCTTCACCGAATGGCCCGTGTCTTGGAAGGAGGGTGGGTCCAGGAGCTCTTCCATCATCGAGTCCTGCATGACGTCCACTCCTCTGCCGGCATCCTCCGCAAGCCGAAATCGCCGCATCAGGGCGATCACCTTGGGGTTGCGAGCCGACTGAGCCTCCCTGATGTTCTCGATGGTCACCGGAGAAGGAAGAGACCCGGGAGAGGAAACCGTGACGGCACCCGGCCGGATCTCTATCTGAACGCAGCTGCCAGTCGCCTCGTATGAGCGATGGACGACAGCGTTGGCGATCGCCTCCCGGACCACGACCCGGGGCAGGCGAGGGAGGTCATGGCGACGCAGCCCCAGCACCACTGACTCCGTACCGAGCTCCTGCATCACCTGCTCGGTCGCAGAAGCAACCTGATGGTGAAGCGGGCCTCTGATCTCCACCCGCTTGTCGGGATCGATGGCATCCGCATCGGCATAGCGGCGAATTTCGACGAATGCCTTTCCGATGACCTCGTCCGGGGATCTCAGGAGATACAGGGCCCCGGCAACGCTGAGGTCCTCCGATCCCGGAACGAGAAGGCCCTGTTCCTCCAAGCGAGCGGGGAGCTCCCGCTCTTCCGCCCACTCGAATGCATCCGAGAGCTCAGCCATCAGGGCCTCGTCCGCCGCGGCCAGAGCAACGCCGACGTCGCTCAGCTCGAATCGCTCGAGAGATCGCTCCGAGACGAACCGGAACAACTCCGCGTCGAAAAGAGCGGCGTTCATGGCGCCGCGACGGACCATGATCCTTCCACTCGAGGTCTGAGCGAACCCCTGCACTCGGCGCTCGACAGCCAGGATGGTGACCGGGACATCGTCGACGAGCACCGCCTGGATCGAGTAGCGGCCTGGGTTGCGGATCACGGAGACCGCTTGGTGTATCGACTCCTCAACCCCCTGGGTAAGGGCCTTGCCGATCACACGGCCCGAGTCATCGACCCCGATCAGCACGATTCCGCCTTCTGAATTCGAGAAAGCAACGACCGCCTCCTGGAGGGGCCGGGCGCTGACCCCGCTCTTCCGCTCCACATATTGGTCCTCCCTAGGGAAAGCCGCTTCGAATTCCCTCAGGGACATCGCCAGCGGGCGCGGCAAGGGGTTCTCAGAATGGAAGAGAGGAAATGCCATAATTGCAGCGAGCTTCTAGCTCTCAGCAAATATAACAAAGTTTGAGAATCGAATTTTACACTTCTCAAGTTTGCCATAACTTCTATTCCCGATGACGCCGGACGCCCAGATGCACATGCCCGTCGCCCCGCTCGAGGCCGGGGCCGGCCCCGAAAACCCGCCCTGCCCCGCCTGCGGCGAGCCGCTCTTCGGCTGGGTCGGGACGAAGCGCGGCCTCGCCGGCCCGGTGCGCCGCTGCGAGAGCTGCGGGCTCGGCGTGGTCGGCGAGCCGGCCGGCCCCGAGGAGGCGCTGCGGGAGCTGGACTCCCACCGCGAGGGGGAGGCGATCCGGATCGCCAACCGCGCCGGCGTCGCCTGCTCGCTGGGGAGCGCCGGCTGGTCGGGGCTGCAGCCGCAGGCCCGCCACCTGTTCACGGTCGAGGCGG
>DATHFL010000343.1:0-3633 GCA_035318125.1 Solirubrobacterales bacterium
CCGTGCTTGGTCGCGTTGTAGACGCCGCTGCCGCGACGCACCAGGCGCCCCGCGACCGAGGAGATGTTGACCATGTCGGCGACCCCGCGCGCGCCCTCGGCCGCCTCGAGCAGATGCGGGACCGCGGCCCTGGCCGTGTACATCAGCCCCAGCAGGTTGACCTCGATCATCTGCTCCCATTCCTCCACCGGGGCGTCGAGGATCGGCCCCAGCAACATCACCCCGGCGTTGTTGACGAGGACGTCGAGGCGGCCGAGCTCGGCGACGGTGTGGGCGACCGCCGCCTCCGCCTGTTCCCGCTGCGTCAGGTCAGCCTCGATCGGCAGCGCCGTCCCGCCCGCGTCGGCGATCTCGCCGCCGAGCGCCTCGAGCCGGTCGCCGCGCCGCGCCGCGAGCGCCACCGCCGCGCCCTGCGCCGCCAGCATCCGCGCGGTCGCCTCGCCGATGCCGCTGGAGGCACCGGTGACGAGGGCGACACTGCCGTCGAGGTCAGGCAAAGTCGTCGGCAGAGATCAGGTCGGTCCAAAGCGCAACGATGAAGGCGTCGGCCATCGCGCTCATGTTCGCGCGCTCGAGCGCGCGCAGCTCGTTGGTCAGTTCGTGGGACCCGAGGTCGAGCTGTTCGTCGAATGCGTCGATCTCGATCTCGTCGTGAACGCCCTCGCCGCCCCACTCGCACTCCGGGCAGCGCCGCCAGACGCGCCAGTGGGAGCGATTCCCTTCCTGCTGCCAGCAGGTCGGCTGGACCAATCGCGACCCGCAATCGGGACAGATGTGGAGCGAGCGATCGATCCGGTCGGTGCTGGGCTCTGCCATGCCAGCACTATCGAGCCAGGGAGCGTGTTTTTGATCCGTAATTCGCCTCACTCCCATCTCCAAAACCCCACAGGCGGCGATCGAAAACACCGGTGAGGCTGATCCGGGGGAGGCCCCGCCCCGTTACCATGGGCGAGATGCCAGGAAACATCGGACTCCCAGAGATCGCGGTCGTCCTCATCATCGCCCTGCTGGTCTTCGGCCCCAAACGCCTGCCGGAGCTCGGCCGCAGCCTCGGCCGCGGCATTCGCGAGTTCAAAGGCTCGATCAGCGGCGCCGACGATCACGAGGACGACGACAAGCCGAAGCTCGAGGGCGAGTCGGCGAAGGTCCACGGCGATCCCGCCGACGCGGAGATCATCCGCAACAAACCCAGCTGAGGCGCCGCCGGGATGGCGCCTCGCGTCAGGGCGGTTTCCCACGAGGACCGCCTCACCCTGGTCGAGCACCTCGACGAGCTGCGCTCGCGCCTGATCGTCTGCATCCTCGTCTTCGGGGTGGCGCTGGCGCTCTGCTTCTGGCAGAACCACCTGTTGCTCGAAATCGCCTCCGGGCCGCTGCCCGACGACCACGACCGGCTGATCACCTTCGGCGTCACCGAGCCCTTCACGACGACCCTGACGGTCTCCGTCTACGGGGCGATCGTGCTCTCGCTGCCGATCGTCCTCTGGCAGCTCTACGCCTACGTCCTGCCCGCCTTCAGCGAGGCGGAGAGACGGGTGATCCTGCCGATCCTCCTGCTCTTCCCACTGCTCTTCCTCGCCGGCCTCGCCTTCGCCTACTTCGTGGTGATGCCGGCGGCGGTCAACTTCCTGCTCAACTTCAACGAGGGCCAGTTCAACATCCAGGTCCGCGCCCGCGACTACTACAGCTTCTTCGCGATGACGGAGATCGCCAGCGGGCTGATCTTCCAGCTGCCGCTGGCGATCATCGCCGTCACCCGGCTCGGGATCGTCCGGGTCGAGCAATTGAGCGAGAACCGCCGCTACGCCTACCTGGCGATTGCGATCCTCGCCGCGGCGCTGCCCGGCGTCGACCCGGTCTCGATGCTGATTGAGATGGTTCCGCTGCTTGTTCTGTATGAGTTGAGTATCGTCCTGGCACGGGTGCTGGGCAGGCCGCGCCGGAGCAGTGGCGTCGCCGAGCCCTCGACGCAGGAGTAGAGAAAGAAGAGCCGATGGCCTCAGGCGACAAGGAGCACAGGATGCTGTTCGACCTTCGCGGGCGGCGGAAGAACGTCGTCAAGGTCGTCTACGCGATGCTGGCGGCGCTGATGGGGATCAGCCTCTTCGTCGCCGTCGGCCCCTTCAACATCGGCGAACTCTTCAACAGCAACAGCGGCAGCGTCAACGCCGCCGAGCCGTACGAAGAACAGGCGGAACGGATCGAAGTCAAACTGAAAAAAGATCCGCAGGACCCCGAACTGCTGCTGGCGTTGACGCGGGCCCAGCTCAACGCCGCCAACGCCAAGGTCAACGTCGAACCGAACGGGGCCCGCACCTACACCACCGAGGGCGTGCAGGAATACCAGCGGGCGGGCGACTCCTGGTCGAAGTACCTGAAATCGACCGAGGAACCGTCTCCGAACCTGGCCCAGCTGATGGCGCCGGCGTTCATCACCCTGGCGGAACTCGCGCGGAACTACGACGAAGCGCAGGTCAACCTCGAAGCCTCGGCCGCCGCACAGGAAATCGTCACCGAACAGCGCCCCTCGCTCAACTCGTACAGCACCCTCGCCTACTACACCTACTTCACCGGCGACTACGCGGCGGCGGAAAAAGCCGAAGCCGAAGCGAAGAAACTCGCCAAGAGCAAAGCAGAAGAAAAAGCCATCGAAACCCAGCTGAAACCGATCAGCAAACGGGCGCGCGAATACCAGAACGAACGCAAGCAAGCCGAAAAAGAAGAAGCCGAAGCCGCAAAAGCGGGCGGCGAAGCCCCGAGTCCGGAAAACCTGGAAGGAAGCCCGCTGGAAGGCCTCGGCGGCGGCGGCCTCGGGGGCTAGGTCCTAGATGGGCCGTGTAGGGCTCGAACCTACGACCTTGAGATTAAGAGTCTCCTGCTCTACCAACTGAGCTAACGGCCCTGGGGACTGGCAAGTATAGGAAGCCGGGCGGCTCGGGCGAAGCCGGCTCGGGGCGCGCTTTCAGCGGTCCTGGCAGAACTTTTCCACCTGGCCGGAGATCACCGTCCCGTCTTCGAAGCTGAAGTGGCCGTGGGTCTGGATGACGTTGTCGCTGCAGCGGGCGGAGGCGTAGCTGCGGGGGCGACCGCCGGCGCGGTAGCGGCGACCGATCTTGACGTCGATGTAGGTGATCGCGCCGAGGCCGGCGGCGATCGGCGGCACTTCGAGCCTGGCCCGGTAGCGGAATTCGCCGCGGCGCTGTTCGATCGGGACGACGATCGCGTAGGTCTGGGTGCCGGGGACGGTGGTGCGGGCGTGGATGACGGCGGTCGGCCTGCCTTCGAGTCGCGGGCCGTTGAAGATCGTCAGCGGCGAGCGCACCGGCACCGGCCCGCTGCTCAGCGAGACCAGGGCTTCGATGTGACCCTTGCCGACGAGCGCCCCGCGACAGGTCCGGCGCGCTTCTTCGGTCGAAGCTTCGGCGATCGATTCCGGCGCGCAGGCCGGCAGACCGGCGACGCTGAGGCGGCCGTCGCGGTCGAAATCGATCAGCGCCTGCCGCAGCGGCGAGGGCCTGCCGCCGTCTTTGGCGCTGATGTCGACGTGGCCCTGGAATTCGATCGGGGCGTAGCGATGCTTGGGCAGGGTCTGCGGCTGGAAGCCACCGTCGGCCCGCAGGACGATGTCGTTGA
>DATHFL010000344.1:0-2829 GCA_035318125.1 Solirubrobacterales bacterium
GCGGCGCAGCTGCGCCCCGACCCCGGCGTCACCGCGATGCTGCCGCCCCAGCCCGGCCGCGACGGCCTCGCGCTGATCGAAGCGATCCCGGCCGCCGCTCCCTCGACCGTCGCCTACGGCGACCTCGTCGACCGCCTGCGGGCGCAGCTGCCGCCCGCGGCCCTGGTCGGCGGACCCGGTGCCGAGAACCACGACCTCGAGGCGGCGCTGCAGGCGAAGACGCCGCTGGTGATCGGCGTCGTCCTCGCGCTCGGCTTCCTGCTGCTGCTGGTCGCCTTCCAGGCGCCGCTGATCGCCGCGCTCGGCGTCCTCACCAACCTGCTCTCGACCGCCGCCGCCTTCGGCGTCGCCACCCTCGTCTTCCAGGACGGCAACCTCGCCGGCCTGCTCGGCTTCGAATCGCAGGGCTTCCTCGACGCCTGGGCGCCGGTCTTCTTCTTCGCGATGGTCTTCGCGATCGCGATGGACTACACCGTGTTCCTGCTCTCCTCCGCCCGCGAGCACTGGGAGCAATCAGGCGACGCCCGCACCGCGATGGTCGGCGGCCTCGCCCACTCCGGCCGCGTCATCCTCGCCGCCGGCGGCGTCATGGTCGCGGTCTTCTTCACCTTCGCCCTCTCCGGCCCGCTGCCACCGAAGGAAATGGGCGCGATCCTCGGCATCGCCGTCCTCCTCGACGCCTTCCTCGTCCGCCTGCTGCTGCTGCCGGTACTGCTGCGCCTAACCGGCGAGGCCGCCTGGTACCTGCCGCGCTGGCTCGGCCGCATCCTCCCCGACGTCCGCTTCGGCCACGGGGAGGCCGGTCAGGCGCAGCCTCTGGTCGCGGAAAACGGCAACTCGACCATCCCTCCCGACCCTTCCAGCAGGGTCGAGCCGCGGACGCTGAGGTGAGCGTCGGGGCAGCTGGCCGAGAGGATCTTCCGGCCGAGGGTGAGGTCGAAGGAGAGGAGGGTGCCGAAGCGGGCCGCGAGCGTGGGAATCGAAACCTTCACCTCTAATCCGTACCGACCTTTATTGACCCGCTTCACCTTCATCCGCGCCAGGCTGACGTTCGGTTTCGGCACCGGCAGGTAGGTGCGCACCCAGAAGTTCGTCGTCCGGCCTTTGACGCCGCCGTTATAGACGACGAGCTTGCTGGTGACCGGCGTCGGTTCGCCTTCCGGGGCCGAGTAGAGGATGGTCATCCTGCCCTGCCCGACGATCCCCTCCCGGCAGCTCCCCCAGGGCGGTGGGCTGACCGGCATCCCCAGCATCCGGCAGACCGGGAGGCCGCTCACGTCGAGGCTGACGTCGCGGTCCGCTTCGAGGGTGAGTTCGCGCATGTCGGGGGGCTCGGCACCGTCCGCCGAAATGACTTCGCTGCCGAGGTGCAGGGAGATCGGCGTTGCACCGGCGGCCGCGAGCCGCGCCGGCTTCACCCAACCATCGAGAGCCACTTCGAAGGTCCCGTCGGGACTGGTCACGCGGGACGCCGCGGCGGCAACGGCCGCGCCGATCAGGGCCAACGCGGCCGCTGCCGCCACTATCGATCTCAATCGCATCCCGACTGGTTCCTCACTACCTGCCGGGGGACTCTATATATACACACAAATTAAATATGCCACGTACGATTTTCCACCGTTTAGGTGACACACTGTCCACTGTGAAAGTCCTCGCGATCATCCACCAGAGAGACGCTGGCCCTGGGGTTTTCGCGGACACGATCGCGGATGCAGGTGGACAGCTCGACAAGTGGACGCTGGCGGAGCGGCCGCAGCCGCCGGCGGACCCGTTCGGCTATGACGCCGTCCTGGTCCTCGGCGGGGCGATGAACGTCGACGAAGGCGACCGGCACGGCTGGATCGCCGAGGAGGAGGCGCTGCTGCGGGAGCTGCTGGCGCGCGAGGTGCCGGTGCTGGGCCTCTGCCTCGGCGGGCAGCTGCTCGCCGAGGCGGCGGGGGCGCAGGCGCGGCGCGCCTCCCGTCCCGAGATCGGCTGGCACCCGGTCGAGGTCACCGCCGAGGGCGAGGAGGACCCGCTGCTCGGCCCGCTCGCCCCCTCCTTCGAGGCCTTCCAGTGGCACAGCTACGAGTTCCCCTTGCCGCCGGGGGCGGTGCCGCTCGCCCGCAGCGAGGTCTGCCTGCAGGGCTGCCGGATCGGCGAGCGCTCCTGGGCGCTCCAGTTCCACCCCGAGGTCAGCGCCGCCGACGCCCGGCACTGGATCGAGGACTACCGCTCCGACCCCGACGCCGTCGGCATCGACCCCGCCGTGCTCGGCCCGGAGACCGAAGGGAAGATCGGCGCCTTCAACCAGCTCGGCCGCGAGCTCTGCGAGCGCTGGCTGACCGCCGCCGCCGTCAGTCGACCTGGCCCGGGGTGAGGTAGGCGGCGGAGAGGCCGCCGTCGACGAGGAAGGTGCTGGCGGTGACGAAGCTGGAGTCCTCGCCGGCGAGGAAGAGCGCGGCCCTGGCGATCTCCTCCGGCTCGCCGAAGCGGCCCATCGGGATGTGGACAAGCCGCTTCGCGGCCCGCTCCGGGTCCTTGGCGAAGAGCTCCTTCAGCAGCGGCGTGTTGACCGGGCCGGGGCAGAGGGCGTTGACGCGGACGCCGCGGCCGGCGAGCTCGACCCCGAGCTCGCGCGAGAGCGAGAGGACCGCGCCCTTCGAGGCGGTGTAGGAGCTCTGGGAGACGGCGGCCCCCATCACCGCGACGAAGGAGGCGACGTTGACGACCGAGCCGCCGCCCGTCTCGAGCAGGTACGGGATGCCGTGCTTGCAGCAGAGGAAGACGCCCTTCGTGTTGACGTCCTGGACGCGCTGCCACGCCTCGACGCTCGTGTCGAGGACAGAG